>NZ_VFTI01000017.1:0-149703 GCF_006439515.1 Mesorhizobium sp. B3-2-1
GCGAAGTTGCCGGACGAGACGTTGCCGACGCCGCCGCCGACCGAGCCGATCACCGGAATGAAGCTCTCGTCGACGCTCAGCGTCGGCGCTGCCGGACCGCTAAGCGTAATCGAAGGAACATCGTCCAGGATATTGATTGAGATGGTCGACGTGGACGTGTTGCCAAGGCCGTCGGTCACCGTGAACGTGAACACGTCCTGCCCGGGCTGCATGTTGGCGCCGTCGTTGCCGGCCGGAACATTCGCCTCCGGCGACGTCAGCGTATAGGTGTAGCTGCCATCCGCGTTTACGTGCAGGATGCCGTACGTGCCATTGATGTTCGTGCCGACATTGCCGCTAACGTCGCTGCCGGTATTGCCTGATGCAACGCCGGTCACCGTCGCTCCGTCTGGATCCGAGAATGTCAACGTGCCCGACTTGGTCTCCGAGCCGTCGCCCGCATGTGAGCCGTCCACATTCCCGGGGCCGAGGTCGCCGACCGGCGGCGTCGTGTCGATGCCCGCCTCGTTCACCGCTGCAACCTCCGCCACCACACGCGGCTGGCTGCCGGTCACGTCGATCGTCAGCGTCGCCGCCGAGGTGTCGCCGTCGCCGTCGGTGATCGTGTAGTTGAAGACGTCATTGCCCGTCGGCGTATTCGGGGTGGCCTGATAGCTGTAGTCGCCATTGGCGAAGACCGTCAGCACGCCGTGAGCGCCCGTTACCGTCGTCACACCACTGTTCGTTACCGAACCCGTCCATGCGATCGATGCGATCCCGTCCGCACCCGCCGTGTCAGCCGCGCCGGTCCCGTGAGTACTCGTGCCGGTCTCGACATTGCCTGTCACCGTCTCGCCGGACTGCGCCGTGTCGGTGTCGGCCTTCGCCGTCGGCACGTCGTCGATGACATTGATCACCAGGTTGCTGGAGGCAGGCTGGTTATCCAAGTCGGTCACAACGACCGCGAAGCTGGGTGCCGCTTCGGTATTGGCTCCATCGCCACCCGTAGCGCTGGGGTAGTCTGCAGTCAGTGTGTAGCTGTAATGGATCGTACCGGCGCCGGTCGCGCCGGTGTACTCGTACCAGGCGCTCACAGTGCCGCCCGTGGTGGGGTCCGCGAACGTCGTCGGATTACCCGAATCACTCGACAGCGCATGGCCGCCCAACGACACCGAGTTCACCCCATCCTGCGAGGTGAAGCCGATCGTGCCGCTCACCGCGTTCGAGCCGTCATGCAGCGTACCGCTCGCCAGTCCCGCCTCGTATACGATCGCACCATCAGCACCCGCGGCTGGGATATCGCCCAACTTCGGAGGCTCATTGCCGATATTGATCGTCAGCGTGGTGCTCGACTGGTCGCCATCACCGTCCGTCAGCGTGTAGTGGAATACATCGTTCACGCCGCCCGGTGTGTTCGCCGTGCGGTCATAGGTATAGTGGCCGTCCGAATAGAGCGTCAGCGTGCCGTACTGGCCCGCGATCGTGGTGCCGGTAACAGCGGACGTCACGTCCTGCGCCGCGCCCGTGCCAAATGCCGAGGTCACGCTGGCGCCGTCCGCGCCCTTCACATCCGCGCTCGTGGACGGATCGGTCTCGCCAGCCCCGGTCATCACGTTGCCCGAGATCTCCGCATGGCTGCCCGCCGCGACGCTGTTGCCGTCAGCGTTCGCCGTCGGCACGTCGTCCACGATCTGGACCGACAGCGTGCCGGGAGCCGAAGTGTCGCCGTCGGTGTCTGTGACCGTCAAGGTAATATTGTCGTAGATCGAATCGGTGCCTGCGCCGGGATGCGCCTGGCTGTGGACTAGCGTGTAAGTGTAGCTCACCTGGCCGGTGCTGGCGTCGTAGCCGTTGATCGTCAGCGTGTTGCCGAGAGCCGTCGTGATGTCGATCGGCGTCGACGCGCTGTTGGCAAGGGCGGCGCCCGAAATTACCTGGCCGGCGATGGTCAGCGATCCGATACCATCGGGGGAGGAGATCGTGAAAGTGCCGGTATTGATCTCGGACTGGTCCGTGTTGGGAGCGGGATCCTGCGCCTCGCCCGAGCCTTCCGACCCCGAAGTTGCCGGCAGGCCCTTCTCAGAGACAATGGTGTCGCCGCCGTCGACCGCAGGCGTCAGGTCGAGGATCGACGGCGTGTGGTTCGGTGCCAATCCCGCAAACAGCTCGCGATGATCCGGCTGCCCAAATTGCAGGTCCGTCGGCGGCAGGAGCGCCGAAAGGCCGAAGCCGTCGCCGATTCCGCCGGCAGGCTGTTCGAAATTGCCGCCGGCGCTCGAGGTCGAACCTCCCGGACCCGCCGAGATGGAACCATCCGTGCCGAAGGCGACATCGACATGGCTCGCTTCCAGCGCTGCGATCAAGGCCACGCGCGGCACTTCGACTTCGCCGATGATGAAGGTCGGCACATTCAGGGCACCGTCCTTGATGACGATGACCGAGCCGTCCGCCTGCTCGAGCACGAGGTTGTGACCGTCGACCTTGATGTTGTCGATCGAGACATTGGCGGGAAGCTTTACGACGTTGCTTGCGTCCGCGACGTATTCGTGCGGGGCATTTGCCGCTGGCGGAGCAGCCGCGGGCGCGCCGCCGCCGACATCGACCGGCACAGGCTCGGCCGCGGCCGGTGCTGTTTGAGCCGGAGCGGCCGCTTGCTCGGCCGGCGCGGCCTGGGCCACCAACTGGATCGGGGCCGTCAGGTCGTGGTGATCGTTGGAGACGGAATGCTCGTCCCACGAGTTCGAAACGTTGTCCAATTCAATACTGGTCGCCATAGCTTAAACCCCTCCGGCATTTCCCGGAAAGAGACAGGTGGCGGCTTGACTTTGCAACGGTCCGTCAATCCATTCTATATATTTGGATATGCGTTCGACGACTTTTTTTACGCTTGGTAAACTGTGAACATATAATCTGTTATATCATGCCTGGAATGCACGGCGCCTTGTCGCGAGTAACGCGAAAAACTTGGTAAATATAAGTATAAATATGTGTAAAATTTTACACAAAATAGCAAAATCACTTTGCGGGAAAGTTATCCACCTTCATTTCCAGTAATTTGAGACAAGATTGGTAGCGTCCACGGTCAAAGGTGGGCGTCATGAAAAAACAAAAGAATGCTCCGGGGAAGCGCGAACTCAAGTTGCTTCTGCTGGCACTGGGGATAGCCGGCTCGGCGCAGCCGGCCCTTGCCGGGCCAGCCGTCAGGGATTTCCTGCCCGAAACAGCACTGCTTGCGACGGTCCAGGCGCCGTCTGGTCTCGGTGGCATTTCGCTGCAAAGGTACCGGCCCTGGCAGCCGGCCGCCCCCTACCGGATCAGCCTCGTCCTGAACGGCTACAGCCCCGTTCCGGCGCAAGACGGGTCCGCCGCCGCGATGGCGCAGGAAGCCAGGGGTGTCGACCCGATTCAGACTGCGTCGATTATCCCGGGGGTGTTCGGATCGGTTGCGCTGTCCATGCGCAATTTTCCGGTTTCGGCGCGCTGGGCACCGGTCTACCAGGCCATAGTCGATTGCACCGCGGGCAGTCCCTGTGATCACGAGAGCCCGGCCTTCGTGGCCATGGTCTCGGCTGCCCAAGGCAAGGGGGTCGTCGAGAAACTGTCGTTCATCAACAGCGGCATCAACCACCTGATCGCCTACAGGAAGGACAGTGTCGTCTACGGCAAGCTCGACTACTGGGCGAAGCCTTCGGAAATCCTCGCCAATCGCGCCGGTGACTGCGAGGACTTCGCAATCCTCAAGATGACGGCGTTGCTGAGGGCCGGCATTCCGGCACGCAGTATGTCGCTCGTCGTTCTCCAGGACCGCAAGCGAGGTTTCTTCCACGCCGTGCTTGCGGTGAGCACCGCAAGCGGCGCTTACATTCTCGACAGTCTCGACAATATGGTGCTCAAGGACAGCGCGCTTCCGGACTATCAGCCCCTGTACTCGTTCAGCACCGACCGGGCATGGATCCATGGGTCCAAACCGGGGGCCGCGCAGGTGGCCGACGTCAAGGGCGGTTTCGAAACCGTCGCGCCTGGCGAAGGCGCGCAGATGGAAGTTAAGTAAAGACAACGCGCGGTCGCTTTTTGTCCTGGCCGAATGCCCAGAGCAATTCCTAGGGAAAGCGCTACGCGCCTTTCCCGGGAAAACCGCTACGCACTTCTCCTGGAGTTGCTCTAACCGTTGAAGACAAAAGCCATCAGCAATTCCAGGTCCAGCGCCGGCGCCCGCACCACGTTCAGCTGGCCCCGGTAACGGCGCTCGCCGGCGCCGATCACAAATCCGCTCGCAACGGCAACGTCGCCGTTGGTGTCGAGGCGCGCGAATATATCCGCCACGTTGAGATCCAGCGCCAGCTTCAGGTCCTGCCGCGTGTCTCCGTCGAACGCCGTCGGCAACTGCCGTTTGATCAGTTGCTGGAACGGCGCATTGAACGTCACGATCTTCTTCGTCGATGCCAAGGCGAAAGCCGGCGACGGACAGGCAAGCAGAATGGCGTTTACCGTCCTGATCGACGCAAGCCTGTGCAAATTCAGGTTTTCGTGTCCCAACGCGCGTATGCAGGCCACCCGAATTGCCGAGGTCAGGTTTCCTTTCTCCGCGTGACTTTCGGCGATCTCGTCGACCAGCATGCCGATGGTGCATTTGCGGCTCTCGGCCATCTGTTTCAGCGAAAGCCAGAAAGCCCGTTCCAGACGGATGCCGCGCCTTGTGCCGCCGCGCGCCACGACGCGGAACTCGAGCTCGAAATCGTCTGTCGGGAGCGGCAGAAGCAGACGGTCCTTCGGGGGCGGGGAAGAGATGGCGCTAGCGCTCACTCATTGCCTCCTGACGTGCTTTGTTGATCGGCTTCAGCAGGTAGCTCAGGATCGTCTTGCGCCCGGTCTTGATATCCACGGAACAGATCATGCCGGGGATGATCGAATATGCCTTTCCGTCTCGCTCCAGCGTCGATTTGTCGGTTGAAACGCGCACCTGATAATAGGGCTCGCCCGTCTTCTGATCGACCAGGCTGTCAGCGGTTATGTTGGAAACCTTGCCTTCGATGCCGCCAAAGATCGAGAAATCGTAAGCCGTGACTTTTATCAAGGCATCCTGATCGGGGCGGATAAAGGCGACATCGCGGGGCGAAACACGCGCTTCGACCAGCAATGTCTCGGAAGTGGGGACGATGCCGGCTACGACAGTACCGGGCTGGACGAAGGCGCCGACGGTGTTCAGTTCCATCGTGTTGACGATACCGTCCACCGGAGAACGGATGTCCGTTCGCGCGACTTTGTCGGTCGCGCCGCGAATGGTTTCGTCCACCACCGAAAGATCGGCCAAGGCCTGCGTCAGGTCATCGAGCGCTTCCTGCTTCAACTGCAGACCGAGTTCCTCGACCTGGAGCTGCGCCTCGGTGATCGCCGACTTGGCCTTCTTTATCGTCTCGCCGGCCAGGTTCAATTGGCCGTTGAGTTCGGTTTGCTCCTGCTCGACCTTGAGTTGCTCGGTCCTTGCCATCAGACCTTTCTTGACCATCGCCTCGACCAGCTTCGCCTGCTGGTCGCTCACAGCCAGGTTTTTTGTCAGGCGGTCGACATTGGCGTTCGCCTCGTCGAGTTCTTTTTCGCGCTGGTCGAGGCGCGACTTGAGCACCGACAGCTTGTTGTCGAAGTTTTCGCGCCGGGCAACGAGGAGATTTTGCTCGTTGTCGCAGATTTCCGGCGCCACCGACTGAATGTCCTGCGGACACGGAAACGATCCGGTGATGCTGCCGCTCTGTTCGTATTTGAGCCTGGCGATGCGTGTTTGCAGGGCCCGCGCCTTGGCTTGCTGTTCGCCGAGGCTGGACGTGTTCAAAGTATTGTCGAGACGAATGATGAGGTCGTTCTTCCTGACGACCTGCCCCACCTTGACAGCGATTTCCTGAACGACGCCCGGCTCGCTGGCTTGGATGACCTGGGTCTTGGAGGCCGGTATGACCTTGCCATCGCCACGCGCGATCTCGTCGACCTCGGCGAATGATGACCAAGCGACAAAGGCGATGAAGAGCGCCGCTATGATGAATATGGACGCCGTCGCAAAAAGCGGCGGGCGGTCTTCCCTGGCAAGCATTTCCTACGCCTCGTTATCATATCGGTTTCAGCCCGATATAATTTGTTCATTCAGGAATTCGTTCTCTGCAGCGCCTGAATGACTTGTTCTTTTGGTCCATCGGCAACGATCTTTCCTTGCTCGACAACAATAAGGCGATCAGCCAATTCGAGCATGCTGAAGCGATGCGTCGAGACGATCAGCGTCGTGTCGCGGTCAAATGCTGTCTTGAGTTGTTTGATCAGCTGTCGTTCCGAAGCCAGATCCATCGAGCCGGACGGTTCATCCAGGAAGACGATCTTCGGCTTGGTCAAAAGCAGCCGGGCAATCGCCACCGTCTGTCTCTGCCCGCCGGAAAGATTGGTGCCTCGCTCGCCGACATTCATGTCGTACCCACGCGGATGGCGAGAGACGAACTCGTCGACGCCTGCGGCTTTTGCGGCTTCGATGATCTGTTCGTCGGTCGCCTCGGGAGATGCCATGAGCAGGTTCTCCTTCACCGTGCCCGAAAACAGATCGCCAGCTTGCGCAACGATGCCCACTGCGGCGCGCACCTCCGAAGGGTGATACTGGCGGATGTCGATGCCATCCAGCAGCAGCTCGCCGGAACTCGGCAGGAAAAGCCTTCCGATCAGGCGTCCCATCGTCGTCTTGCCTGACCCGATGCGGCCGATGATGCCAATACGCTCCCCCGGCTTCACCGAGAAGTTCAGGCCGGACAGAACCTCGTTTTCCGATCCGGGATAGACGAAGCCGACATTCTTGAACGTCATCGCTCCATTGCGGATCGGGCGATTGACAAAGCCCACCGTGTCCGGCCGGTCCTCCGGCTGGGACATGATGGAATTTACCATTCTCAAGGAGAGCATGGCCTGGCGAAATCTCGACAAGGTGATCGCGATCTGACCGAGCGGAGCCACGGCCCGGCTCGCCAGCATCACCGTTCCGATGATGGCTCCTGTCGAAACGTGCCCTTCCGAAAAGGCATAGGCTCCGGCCACGACCAGGGCGACCGTCACAAGCTGCTGGATGGCCTGGGTGATGTTGCCGGCCGCCGCCGAGAGCTGCTTGATCTTCTCGGAGGTGTTGGCCGCATTCTTCGAATGCTCGCCCCACTTCCTCAGCAAATAGGCTTCGGCGCGCAGGGACTTGATTGTTTCCAGCGTGGAGATGGACTCGACCAGCAAGGCCTGGCGCTGGGATGCTTCGTTCATCGAGGCGGCGACCCGCTTGCCGATGCGACGTTGCGTGACGAGGCCGACGATTACCGACGCCACGAATGCCAAGGCCGGTATGACGACCAACCAGCCGCCGATCGCGTAGATGACCAGCAGGAAGATGAAGACGAAGGCCGTGTCGATGAAGACGCTGATGGTGTTGGAGGTGAAGAACTCCCTGACGAACTCATATTGAGTGACACGGTTGGCATATTCGCCTGTCGAGCCCGGGCGCGCGGACAAGGATGAATTCAGCACCTTCTCGAACAGCAGATACGATATCCGCAGGTCCGCCTTGCGCCCGGCATAGTCGATGAGCGAGGCCCGGGCCGTCTTCAGCAGCAGGTCGAAGAGAATGACGGCGCCGATACCGATCGCCAGCACCCAGAGCGTCGATATCGCCTTGTTCGGCAATATGCGGTCATAGACGTTCATGGTGAAGATTGGCGAGGCGATGGCCAGCAGGTTGATGAAGATCGCCGACAGCACGACCTTCGAATAGGTGCGCCAGAAAGCGCCCATCGTTCCCGTCAGCCAATGGCGTCGTTCGATCTGCTGCGCCGACCCGACCTTCATGCCTTCGGTGGCGTTGGCATAGGTGATCGAGAAGGATACGCCGCCACTGATGTAACTTGCGGCCAGTTCGGATTTGCCGACAGTCGTGCGCCCGTCTTCCTGCGGCGCCGTGAGATACCCGTCGCCGTCGATTTCCGCCAGCAGGGCGATCGGCAACTGACTGACACGGAAGAGAATTGCCGGAAGATCGACGCGGCCGCGCAAGAAGTCGCGATGGTTGAATTCGCGGGTCTCGAGACCGATGCGTTCGGCAAGATGCCTGATCTCGGCGACCTCGATGCGCGTGTCCGAAATCGGCACCCCGGCAAACAGCACGGTCTCCGCGCTCGGCCTGCCGAGATAGGCGGCGACCGCCGAAAAGCAGGCCTTGAATGCCTCCTTGGGCGACAGAATGTTTGGCTGCTGATTCACGACCCGCCCGCCAGGACCCTCAACCCTCGTTACACCGGCTCATTTCTTCCTGACCGGGGCAAGGATGTCGAAGGGTATATCGTTCGTCTGTTCCGACGGGGTCCGGGCATAGGTTTCGGTATCCGCGGTCGCCGGAACGGCAAATTCATCCTTGGCGTAGGCCGTGGCCTGCTTTGGCGGATGGATGTCCATCGTTTTCAGCAACTGCCCGGTCGCCGCCAGGAGCCGGTATTGGGCAAAGAGGGATGCATAGGACGCGGTGTCCGCCAGCGTCGCTGTGTTGAACCGTGTATTCTGCGCATCCAGCACATCGAGCAGCGAGCGCTGTCCGACCTTGAACTGCTCGCGATAAGAGGCAACCAGCTTCTCGTTGGCGGCGGCTTGCAGCTTCAGGGTCTTTGCCAGGTCGGCTTGCCGGAAGCGGCGATCCCACGACGTTCGAACGGCCTCTTCGATCTCCCGCAGAACCTGATGCAGCCCAAGCCGCTGCTCGCTGGCGCGGCGGATTTGCTCCTGCTCATTCGCCTTGTCGATGCCGCCCCGGTACAGGTTCCAACGCAGCACCAGCCGTGCCTGCAAGTCGGACGTGTCTCCATTGTCGCCGTCAATGTCGTATCCGGCCCGGGCAGTGCCTTCGGCGACGATCGAAGGGCCGTATTTCGCCCGAGCGGCGTCAACCTGCGAGGCGGCGGCGGCAATATCGCTATTGGCCATGTGGACGCGCGGATTGTTTTCCCGCGCAATGCCCAGCGCGTCGTCCAGGGACCTTGGCAGCGCGGAGGAAACATCGCCTGGCCTCGAAGCATTCGTCAGCGGTTTCCCGACGGTCTTGAAGAAGCGTATCCTCGAGGCCTCGAGTTCTTCTGAGGCTTCCTGCATGCGGGCCTTGGCCGCGAACAACCGCTCCTCAGCCTGCTGCCGATCGGCTTCGTTCAACCCGCCGCCTGCTATGCCTTCCCTGATGTCGTGGAGAATCGCTTGATGAAAGCCCAGATTCTTCTTTGCCTCGGCCACGATCGAGCCCTGAAGCATGTATTCCAGGTAATCCTGGACAACCGAAAGTCCGATGAACTCGGATCGCTCCAGCACGCGGAACGAGGCGCCATCGACTCGTGAGGCCTGACGGTTGAGTTCGGCTCGCCTTGCGCCGCTATCATAGAGCGTTTGCGAAACCGTCAGATCGGTCTCCGCGGGATAAAGCGCGTCGTGCTCGATGGAGAGCGCGCGGCGGGTGGAGTTGTCCAGGCGGCGAGCGCCGGTAGATGCCTCCAGGTCGACGCTTGGGAGATACAGCCCCTTTGCCTGCCGCAGCTCGAACTCGATTGCCTCGCGGTTTTCGATGGCCTGGCCGATCTCCGGGTTGGATTCAACCGCAACCGCCATGGCCTCCTTGAGCGTCAGCGCATGCGTGCCCCAGCTCAGCATGGTAGCCGCCATCAAGAGACCAACGCCCATGGCCTTGGTTGACAGACCTGTCGTCTTCATTTTCCCACCCGCGTTTCCCCGCGCTTTTCAAGAGCGCCCCTGCCGGCTCGGCGCCTGGCTTTGTCCGCTATCTTACAAATTAACGTGGACGTTTCATTATTAAGCTGTGACTAAATGATAGATTTTGGGCAGACGGCCAAAAAATGTAGCAAAAATAGCACACATTTGAGATGTTGGCGGGATCAAGTGCCGGTGTCGAAACTTGAAGCACCGCAACAAGATATGGAATGTATGCAAATAAGGTTGCTCTCGTGGAGGCAATAAGGGCAACCTCATCAATTCGGGTGCAGTAGGGGCTGGTCCGGCCCATCCCGAATGCCAACATCTCGCGCCTGGCGCGGCGTTTTGAGCAGGGCCGATTCGGTGCGTGCTTAGTCTCAATGAAAGTCTGCGCCTGGCTGGGGTTCTTGGAAGCTTTTCGAACTTTCTGGATCGCGCCGCAGCCCGAGTTGCAGTTGCTTATGGACAAGGTGGGTCAGTAGATTCGACCTTCGGGTAAGAGGCGTCGACCTCTGGCACGTGTGCCTTGCTGATAGCGCGCGTCAGCACGAGCGCTTAAGCATTCCCAACGACAGCTTTGCGCCCATGCAGGCAGCAGCATACGTCAAAACAACGCTTAAACCATGTCGTCTGAATCCGTTTCGACGTGACGCTCGGCTCTGCCGCCCCATTCCTCGGGCGCGACATCGGCGATCGTTTGCGAGAAGGTCCAGGCGTGACCGGCGAGATCGCGGCAGGAATATTGCCGTTCGCCATAGGGGTAGCTCGTCGGCGCGGTCAGCGCCATGGCGCCACGGCGCATCGCGCGGCGATGGTGCGCATCGACATCCTCGACACGCACCATGACCGAGAATTCCTCGGGCGGCGGCACGGATCCGCCGCTCTTCAGGGTTGTGACCACGACGGCGCCGTCACGGAAGCCGAGTTGGGCGCGATGATTGCCGATCGTCAGCCGCAATTCGAATCCGAAGGCTTCGCAGAGCCAACGACTCGCCGCTTCCACGTCTGGGTAGGCAAGCACCGGTATGACCGTATTGGCAGGCATGGAGCGGTTCTGCATGGGCGAGCCTCCTTCCGGCGTCGATGACGGCAGCGCCGAGTTTCAATTATAGGGCGACCGGCATTGCTGCCGAGGGCCGTCATAGGGCTGGTAGCTGTTATCCCAGGCGCGGTAGGAGCGGTAGCGATCGTAGCACCAGCGCACATGGGCGGCCGCCAGGCGCGCCGCGGGGGGCGGGGGTGGCGCGACCGTGGCGGCCCCCACGCCGGCCGCGAAGGCGGCGGCCGGGAACCAGTAGCCATTGTAGTAGCGGTAGCCGGGCCGCACCCGCCAATAGCCCCGGTAACCATTGTAGTAATAGGCGCCGCCGACGACGTAGAAGCCGCGCCGGTACCAGATCGGCGTTGCCTGGCTCGTCACGGACGTCGGCGCTGCCGGAGCCGCAAGCGGCATGGCCTCGGCCGGCGAGGCAAGGGCCGTAGCGCTGAGCATCACGCCGCACAAAGCACTGATCGTTCTGTTCATCGATTGTCTCCTCTGGTCTGGTGTGGTCACTGGCGCCGCAGCGCCCGCAACTCGGTGATCGACAGTGCTTTGTCGCCGTCGGTGTCCGCCTGCAGCAGCCTGTCGGGGACGGCAGCCGTAAATTCGTCGCGCGAGATCTTTCCGTCGCCGTTGCGGTCCATGCGGCTTGCTTCGGCCTGCAGGCCGGTGAACCGTGCAGCCTGCACATCGCGCTTCGACTTGATCTCTTCGATTGCCGCCCGCACCTCGCCAGGCTCGAGCACGCCATTGTGATTGAAGTCCAACCGGTCGAACATCCGCGCCCGCGCTGCCTGGATTTCGCTGAACTCGAGCTTTCGGTCGCCATTGGTGTCGATGCGTCGGAACGCCTCCCTGGCGCCCTGGTCGGCAGCGAACGCGCTGCAGCCGCACAGAAGCAGTCCCGCAAGGGCGGTCACGATCTTGGTCATCTGGGTCTCCGCTGTAATCGACGGCCCGCCGCGGACCGTCCTTGCAGCGTCTCCTACGCAGGCATTCGATGACTCCTACGCGCCGCCTGCGTTTTTTTTCGCGAGTTCGATGCTCGGGACAATGACGCTAAGTGGGCCAACGAAAAAATCCGGCCGCCGGCGTAGGAGCGCGAGCCGGGCTGCGTATTGACCGACAGTCGCTCACCCCGCGACGTCACAATCGAAAGGAACAACCCATGAAACGCTCAGCGATCTTTGCGTGCCTGCTTCTAGGCCTCACGCCGATCTGCGCCGCCGCGGCGCAGGACATCCCCGGCCAACGCATCCTCCAGCGCCTCGACACCAATGGCGACGGGGCGATCTCGAAGGACGAGATCCTCGCCGCCCGCGAACGTATGTTCAAAAGGCTCGACCGCAACGGCGACGGAATCATCGACGAGAAGGAGATCGAAACTGCCCGGCAAGCCATCGAGGACCGCGCCGAGGCGGCCGAGGCCCGCCTCGGCAATCGTTTGCGGCGCATGGACAGGAATGGTGACGGCAAGGTCACCGAGGACGAGTTTCAGGCGAGCACGCCGCTCTTCGATCTCGCCGACCGCAACGGCGACGGCAGGCTCTCCGCCGACGAGATCGCGACCATTCGCAACATCGTCTCCGCTCACGCCAACTGAACCGACGCACGACCTGGAAGGAAAAACGTGACATGATTTCCAAAGCCAAACTTGCACTGCTAAGCCTCGGCGCAGCGGTGGTCTGGTCGGCCGCTTCCCCTGCCTCGGCGGAAGACTGGACACGCAAGACCGCGCATGGCGGCGAGTTGAGCCGCAGTGTCAGCCGGGACGGCAACATCTATACCGGCTCGACGACGCGAACCGGACCGAACGGCGGCACTTACACGTCCGGTTCCACCTGCAAGGCCGGCGTTGTTGACCGCTGCTCCAGGAGCTATTCTGTCACGGGGCCGAACGGCAAGACCGTTTCGGGCCAGCGCTATTCCGCGGCCGGGCCGTTTCGCGGCCGTTCGGTCGGCAGCTTCACGGGCCCGAACGGCAATACGGTCCGCGGCTTTCGCCGCTGGCGCCGCTGACATCTGGTGAGGGACTTGACGTCGGAATTCGCCCTTCTGCCGAGCCGGATCGTCGCGGTTTTCGTCCTCGCCGTCGATGCTTCGTCAACCGGTGCCGGCCGCCGTGCCGGGTGAAGCGTCCCGCGGCGATGACGAGCTTCTGGCCCACATCGCCGCGGGGGGGCAGGCGGCTTTGTCCGAGCTCATGGCCCGCCATGGCCGTGGGCTGCGGACGTTCGCCACGCGCTATCTCGGCCATGCCGCCGATGCCGAGGATGTGGTGCAGGAGGTGTTCGTGACCGTCTGGAAGCAGGCCGCGCGCTTCGATCCCGGCAGAGGACGCGCCTCGACGTGGCTCTACCGGATCACGGCCAACCGCTGCATCGACCAGCGCCGGCGCCGCGCGCTGCGCAACTTCTTCGGGCTGGACGACATCGGCGAGGAGCCCGCCGCGCCGGAAGTAAATGCCGAGACCGCGACGGCCGCCAGGCAGGAACTGGCGATCGTGCGCGATGGCCTGTCTCGCTTGCCGGAGCGCCAGCGGATGGCGCTGCTTCTGAGGGCCGTGGGCGAGCTTGACATCGGCGGAATAGCCGAGGTGATGGGCACCAGCGCGGGTTCGGTCGAGCAACTGCTCGTGCGCGGGCGTCGCACGCTCAGGGATCATTTGGCAGATGCGGCCCAGGGCCGCGAAAGGAAGTCCTCATGACACGCGAGGAATTCGAGAAGAACCGGCGCCGCTTCGGCGACGATATCGATGCCTGGCCGGCACCCTTGAGGGGACCGGCTCTGGCGTTCATGGCGCTTGACGGCGATGCCGGCGCCGACGCGGCACTCGACAGGCTCGTGCGGCAGGCCGCGCTGGTCGAGAGCGACGATGATGCTCTGGCGCGCGAGGTGATGGCACGGATCCAGCGTGGCGCGGCGCGGCCGTCCCTGCTCCTGCGCTTCCTTGTTGCGCCGGCGGGCCTCGCCGCTTGCACCGCCGCTGTCCTCGTCGCCGCGACGGTCGCCGGCTACCAGGTGGCGCGCCTTCAGGACCAGCCCCAGGATTCCGAACTTCTGGCGCTCGCTGCGGGCGCCAGGCTTGCAGATGATGGAGGGTCGGCGATCGCGGCCGACCCGGGCGAGGGGGACCAGCTATGACCAAGCGCTCATGGACCTGGGCGGCCGTGCTGGTTGTGCTCGCGCTGTCGCTTGCCCTCAACTTCTTCTTCATCGGCTATGCCGCGCATGGCCTGCGCCAAGCTGCCGTTGCGCGCGGGTTGCTGGCGGAGGTCGCGGGCGCCTACTCGCCAGAGGTGCGCAAGGAATTCCGCACGGTCATGCGCGACAACCGCGCCCGCACGTTCGAAGCGCTGCGGCAGCTGCGCGCGGCGCGCGCCGACCTGACGGCGGCCGAGCAGGCGCGCCCCTTCGACGAGGCGGCGGTCAGGCGGGCGATGGCCGCGGTGCGCGCCGCCACGACCAATCTTCAGGCAACGGTGCAGGATTATCTGCTTGCCGCCATGAAGAACGTCAATGCGAAGCCGGCCGGCGGCGGATGAGCGGTCGCCGCACTCGCGGCACAATTGCCGTGACTTATTTCAACATCGGAAACATGATGACGGTCCAATGCGGCACGACGGGCTTGTCCTGATATTGCTCTGGCGCGAGCTGGTCGCCGGCCTGCGTGCGATGCGGCGCTGCGATCTTGCCTGGATTGCGTTCGGCGGCAGTGGTCTTCTGGCCTATGCGGTCGCCGATATCGTGATCGCCTTGGATACTGCGGCGCCGAAACTCCGCCACGACCAACTTCTATGGACTGTCGGCCTGCCACTTGCCTTGGCGGTGCTCGGAGTGCTCGCCGGCAACGCGGTGTCCGAGCTCTGCCTTCAACGCGCCTTCGCGCCCTTCCTCAGGGCGCTGCCGCTTGCGCCCGGCAGCGCTGCCATATGGCCGGCGTGGCGACGCTCGTGCTCGCAGCACCGCTCGTGCTGTTGGTTGCCGTTTCGGCCGGCCTTTGCCTGCGCTGTGATTGGCAAGCCGTTGGCGCTCGCCGGGGGCTTGGGCGCTGCGATCATGTTTGTCGCTGAGATCAAGAAGGGCAAATACGTCTACTATCACTGCACGGGGCATACCAACAAAGGCCGGGGCGGGTACGGTGATTGCCGCCGGAAATATGTCCGCGAGGAAGTGCTCGATCAGGAATTCGCCAACCTGCTTGACCGGTTGCATTTCGACGAAGAGATACTGGAATGGGTCAAGGCAGCCCTCATGGCCAGCCGTGCCGACGAGCGCCGCGAGCATGAACAGGCAATCCATCGATGCCAGGTCGAGTACAAGCGGCTCGAGGATCGGCTGCACGCCATGTTTCTCGACAAGCTCGATGGCCGCATCGACAACGCATTCTATGACCGGATGTCAGCACATGGCGAACCGAACAGACGCGGCTGTTTCCCGAGATAGAGCGCCATGGTAGCGCCGAAGAATCATACATGGAGGACGGCATCCGGCTGTTGGAACTGGCGCGCAATGCCTGCCGACTGTCTGTGAAACAGCCTGTGCACGAGAAAAAGCGACTCTTGAATCTCGTGCTGTCGAACTGCCAATGGGACAAAGGCGAGGGTCACGCCGTATTCAGGCAACCCTTTGATCTACTTGCGGAAACGGTCGCGTCCGGAGCAGCAACTAGCGCACAGCAAACAGCGTTGCCGACGGGGAGTCCAGTTTGGCTGGGGCGCCAGGATTCGAACCTGGGAATGTCGGTACCAAAAACCGATGCCTTACCACTTGGCGACGCCCCAATAGCCGTCAGAGTCGCTGTGCGGGCGCGTTATTAGCAGAGCAGCCGAAAAGCACAATGCTTATGAGCGACCGCGAAGGCACTCGGCTGACCAGCAGTGCGATTGCCGCCAGATGATCCACAAACGGACTATACGGACCACACGGCCAACTCGTTGCCGGCTGGGTCGACAAAGTGGAAGCGTCGACCGCCCGGGAATGCGAATATCGGCTTGACGATCGTTCCGCCGCCGCTTTCGACCGCGCCAAGGGTTTCTTCCAGATTCTCACTGTAAAGCACGGGCAGCGGCTTGGCCGGCGCTTCTTCTGCATCGGCCTGAAAACCTCCGTCCAGCCCCTCGGCAAAGGCCGAATAGGTTGGTCCATAGTCGGTGAACGACCAGCCAAAGGCGGCCCTATAGAAGCCTTTCATCCGGTCCAGCGTGCCGCCGGTCGCCGGCATTTCCAGATAGTCCAGTTTTCCAGGCTGTTTCACGAGGCACCTCTTTGTTCCCGTTATGTTCTAGAGGCTTCGAGCCGTGAGGTGGCAAGTCTTTTTGACGCATCCCGGGGGATCGCTTTTTCTTAATCGATTGTAGCGACCCGGCGGCTTGCCCGGGCGCTTGCCTTTCGCACTGCAGCATCATATCGCTCCAAGTCGGACACGGGTGAGCTTCCGTTTCGCCAATCTTTCCAATCTCCTGCAACCGGAGAGCAAAGCATGACCAAATGGGTTTTCACCTTTGGCGATGGTGCGGCGGAAGGCCGTGCCGGCGACAAGAATCTGCTGGGCGGCAAGGGCGCCAATCTGGCCGAGATGTGCAGCCTGGGCCTGCCGGTGCCGCCGGGCTTCACGATCACCACCGAGGTCTGCAATGCCTACTATGCCAATGGCCGGACCTATCCGGCAGGATTGGAAGCCGACGTCGCCGTCGCGCTCGACCATATCGGCCGGCTGACCGGCCGCCGGTTCGGCGACCCGTCCAAGCTGCTCCTGGTTTCGGTGCGTTCCGGCGCCCGGGCGTCGATGCCCGGCATGATGGACACCGTGCTCAATCTCGGATTGAACGACGAGACGGTCGAGGCGCTGGCCTCCGATTCCGGCGATGCGCGATTTGCCTATGACAGCTACCGCCGTTTCATCCAGATGTATTCCGATGTCGTCATGGGCCTCGATCACGAGGTATTCGAGGAAATTCTGGAAGACCAGAAAGCCAGCCTCGGCCATGAGCTCGACACCGAGCTGACGGCCATCGAATGGCAAGGCGTCATCGCGCTCTACAAAGCCAAGGTCGAGGAAGAGCTGGGCAAGCCGTTCCCGCAGGATCCGCACGAGCAGCTCTGGGGCGCGATCGGCGCGGTGTTTTCGAGCTGGATGAATAACCGCGCCATCACCTACCGGCGCCTGCACGATATTCCCGAAAGCTGGGGCACGGCGGTCAATGTCCAGGCCATGGTGTTCGGCAATATGGGTGAGACCTCGGCCACCGGCGTTGCCTTCACCCGCAACCCGTCGACCGGTGAAAAGCAGCTCTATGGCGAGTTCCTGGTCAACGCGCAGGGCGAGGATGTCGTTGCCGGCATCCGCACACCGCAGAACATCACCGAGGCGGCGCGCATCGCGGCGGGCTCCGACAAGCCGTCACTGCAGAAGCTGATGCCGGACGCCTTCCGGTCCTTCGTCACCATCTCCGACAGCCTGGAAAAGCACTACCGCGACATGCAGGACCTCGAATTCACCATCGAGCGCGGCAAATTGTGGATGCTGCAGACAAGGTCCGGCAAGCGGACCGCCAAAGCGGCGCTCAGGATCGCCGTCGAGATGGCCAGGGACAGGCTGATCACCAAGGAAGAGGCGGTCGCGCGCATCGATCCGGCTTCGCTCGACCAGTTGCTGCACCCGACCATCGACCCAGAAGCCGCGCGCGACGTGATCGGTGTCGGCCTGCCGGCGTCTCCCGGGGCCGCCACCGGCGAGATCGTCTTTTCCTCCGGCGATGCCGAGGACCTGAAGGCGCAAGGGCGCAAGGCGATCCTGGTGCGCATAGAGACCAGTCCGGAAGATATCCACGGCATGCATGCGGCCGAAGGCATCCTGACCACGCGCGGCGGCATGACCAGCCACGCCGCGGTGGTCGCGCGCGGCATGGGCAAGCCCTGTGTGTCCGGCGCCGGCTCGCTGCGTGTCGATTACAGGGCCGGGACGCTGATCTCGATGGGACAGACCTTCCGCAAGGGTGACATCATCACCATCGACGGCGGCAACGGCCAGGTGCTCAAGGGCGCCGTGGCGATGCTGCAGCCGGAACTGTCAGGCGATTTCGCCGCCATCATGGAGTGGGCGGACGCGGTGCGCCGCATGAAGGTGCGCACCAACGCCGAAACGCCGCTCGACGCCCGCATGGCGCGCTCCTTCGGCGCCGAAGGCATCGGGCTATGCCGCACCGAGCACATGTTCTTCGACGGCGCCCGCATCGTCGCCATGCGCGAGATGATCCTGGCCGACACCGAGAAGGACCGGCGCGCCGCGTTGGCCAAGCTTCTGCCCATGCAGCGCTCGGATTTCCTGGAACTGTTCGAGATCATGGCCGGCCTGCCGGTGACGATCCGCCTGCTCGATCCGCCGCTGCACGAATTCCTGCCCAAGACCGAGGCCGAAATCGCCGAAGTCGCGGCCGTGATGAATGTGTCGCCCGACAAGCTCAGGCAGCGCACCGAGGCGCTGCACGAATTCAACCCGATGCTCGGCCATCGCGGCTGCCGGTTGGCCGTGTCTTACCCCGAGATCGCCGAAATGCAGGCGCGCGCCATTTTCGAGGCGGCCGTCGAGGCCGGCAAGAAAGCCGGCGCACTGGTGGTGCCCGAGATCATGGTGCCGCTGGTCGGCCTGGTGAAGGAACTCGATTATGTGAAGGCGCGCATCGATGCGGTCGCCAAGAGCGTCATGGACGAGAGCGGCGTCAAGATCGATTACCTCACCGGAACCATGATTGAGCTCCCCCGCGCGGCGATCCGCGCCCATGTCATCGCCGAGACGGCCGAGTTCTTCTCCTTCGGTACCAACGACCTCACCCAGACAACCTTCGGCATCTCGCGCGACGATGCGGCCTCCTTCCTGGAAACCTACCGCCAGAAGGGCATCATCGAGCAGGATCCGTTCGTCTCTCTCGACATTGACGGTGTCGGTGAACTGGTGCGCATGGCGGCGCAAAAGGGCAGGGCGACGCGGCCCAGCATCAAGCTTGGCATCTGCGGCGAGCATGGCGGTGATCCTTCGTCGATCCGCTTCTGCGAGGAGGTCGGGCTCGACTACGTCTCCTGCTCACCCTATCGCGTGCCGATCGCCAGGCTGGCTGCGGCGCAGGCCGCTGTGCAGGCGGCAAAGGTAGGACGTGGATAGACCGGTACGAAGCTTGCGGTTTGTATGAAACTCACGCGGACGTACTGGCGACATGAGCGTAATCTCGACATTGTTTGCGATCAATTTGCGGATGACCGCCAATTGTCTACGGAAACAGACGTTTTAGATGTCACCCGCTCCGTTCCGCTCGATCCTGATTATTCAAACGAAGTTCATAGGCGATATCGTCCTCGCCTCGACGCTCGCCGGAAACCTGCAGCTCGAATTTCCCGGTGCCAGGATCGTGTTCCTCTGCGAAGCCCACTTCGAGAGCTTCGTGGTTGCGCATGGCATCGCTTCCGAGGTGGTTGCGTTCAGGCGGACCCGCATTCGAGGCAACCCGCTGGAGCGTGGAAAAGAGCTCTATGCCGTGGTGCGGGCGCTGCGCCGCTTCCATTTCGACCTGACGATCGATTTGACCGATTCCAAGACCTCTCGGGTGGTCAGCGGCTTCGTCAACGCCAGGACACGTATCGGCTACAATCCTCCCGAGAGGCCGCTGAAGCTGTTGGAAAGGCAGCCCGCCAATGTGTTTGCCAGACCATTTGGGTTTGGCGGCCAGCATTTTGTCTATCGCTACCTCTCCCCGCTTGAAGCGCTCGGCATCGATCTGCGCGTGACGGTACCGAGCATCCAGCCGTTGCCGTCCGAGGCGGCGAAAGCCTTGGCGCTTCTGGACGGGCACCATATCCACTCGAACGCCTTCGTCGCCGTCCATGCGGGCGCGAGTTTCAAGGGCCGGCAATGGCAGCCCGAACGGTTTGCCCAGGCGATTGACGAGATTGCGGCCGAAACCGGACTGGGTGTCGTCCTGGTGGGAGGGCCTGACGAACGTGAAACCGCCGCACGGATCGTTACCGGGACGGCGGCGCCGGTGGTCGATCTGGTCGGAGCGCTGTCGCTCGAGAGCCTGCTGGCGGTCCTGGAACAGGCCCGGCTGTTTCTCGGCAACGAAAGCGGCCCTATGCACATGGCCGCTGCCGCGGGCACCCCGGTTGTCGGCCTTTTCGGCCTGACGCATCCGGCACGCTGGGGACCTGTCGGCGTGCCCAGCATCGTGCTCCGGCCGCCAATGCCGTGCGATTGCGTGGCCAGGGATTTGTGTCGCCGAACCGATCCCAGCAAGGCGTGCTGCGTCTGGCGTCTTGAGGTGAAGCCGGTCGTCGATGCGGCGCTCGAGATCCTCGCACGCACCGAGCTGGAAAAGGAACGCGCTGTCCGAGGGCAATGGACCGGCCGGACTGTCGCCGAATGACGCGTTCACCAAGCGGAAGGTCAAATTGCCGCGTCATGCGTTTTTCTGCTATCCCTCGTCCGATTTTCGCCTTCATGCGGGTTTTGGGATAGCGGCTTGAAGTCGCGGGTCGGGAATTTGGTTTGATGCATCTGCTGCAAAAACATGTCTGCATGATCGCCGTGTCGGTGGCGCTGATATCCAGCGCCCATGCCGCGCCGCTGGTCGAACCCACGCTGCACATCAAGCCGGCTGCAAGCGGAACCGGCCGCGTTGCGCTCACGCTCGATGCCTGCGGCGGCAAGACCGACACGCGCATTCTCTCGGCGCTGGTGGAGAACAAGATACCGGCCACCATTTTCGTCACCGGCATCTGGCTGAAGCGCAACGCCGATGCCGTCGCGATCATGCGGGCGCATCCCGACCTGTTCGAACTGGAAAATCACGGCGGTCGCCATGTTCCGGCGGTCGACACGCCACGGAAAATCTATGGCATAAGCAGCGCCGGCAGCCCGGAGGCTGTGCTTGCCGAGGTCGAGTCAGGGGCCGCGGCTCTGGCCACGACCGGCGAACCGGCGCCGAAATGGTTCCGCGGCGCAACCGCCGAATACAGCCCCTCGGCCATCGCGATGATCCGCAAGCTCGGCTTCAAGATTGCCGGCTTCTCGATCAATGGCGACGGCGGCTCGCTGCTCGGCGCCAAGGAGACGGCCAGGCGTATCGCCGCGGCCAAGGATGGCGACGTCATCATCTCTCATATCAACCAGCCGACCCATGCCGCGGGCGAGGGCGTTGTGCAGGGCCTGCTGGCGCTCAAGGACAAGGGCATAACCTTCGTGCGGCTCGACGATGCCGATGGGACGGGCGATCACGGTACCACCGAGTAGGGCTGTTCAGTGTTTGATGGAATCGCCGAACCGCTCTAACGACTGGGCCTGACCTGAATCTCAATGCACCCGTAGATGCGTCGGGCCGAAGCGTTCAGTCCGGCTTGGCTTCGATGGTGACCTTGCTGGCGTAGAACGCGCCGTGGTCGCGGATGTCGGCCATCTCGTCGAACGGTTGCCGGTAGGCCCACATCGCGTCCTTGCCCGCTTCGCCCGCCGGCAGCACGCTCCAATAGCTGGCGTCACCCTTGTAGGGGCAGTGGGTCGAGTGGTCCGTCCGGCTGAGCTTGTCGAAATCGATGTCGGCGAACGGAACGTAGAAGGCTGCGGGGTAGGGGGCCTCCGTCAGCACCTTCGCCTTCGTGGACGACGCGATGACCGTATCGCCGGCGCGGACCGTGACGGTGCCGGAATACGGCTCTATCGTGATGACCTTGTCGGGATTGCGTTGGAAGCCGGGTGCCGGGTTGGCGATCTTGTCCATGCTGGTTCTCCTTGCCCCGACCTTAAGTGTGGTGGGCGGCCGGATAGAACAAGGCCCGTGGCGCAAGACTAGCCTTCGCGTTGCCGCGGAAATCAGGCGGCGGTTTTGAAGGCGTCCATCAGCCCTGCATAGGCGGCCGCGATGCCCGCCACCGGGTTGCTGCTTCTCGAAATGGTCTCGACTTTCAGCGCCCCGCCGCCGGTTGGCAAGGTGAGCAGCAGGAACTGGCGATTGCCGCCATCGCCGACGGATGCCGCCGCGACATGCTGGCCTTCCCCTTCGTTCTGGACGCACATCTTGAACAGCAGCGTGCCGCCGACCGCTTCGAGCGCGCCGCCGACAACTTCGACGAACTCGTCTTCGGAAACAGTCTTTTCGTCCGGCACCAGATCGGCCAGGCTTTCGGCAAGAGTACTCTCGAGAACCTTATCGTCGAGCGCGTCCATGCGAACCTCTTTCAGTCGCCAATCGCACCCCTTTGCCCGTTAACGAAGATTAACGCCGACGATGGCCGGATTATGGCACTTTTTGCGGTTGGTCCGATCACGAGAGTTTGCGCCGGCGTAATGTATTTGAAGCCCATGCCATTCGAATGGCAGCAGGCCAGCCAGGCAAAATCAAAAAGCGTCCGGATTCAATCATTTGCCAAATACAGGCCGAACTCCGACTTTCGTCAGCCGCGCCGGTGGGTGGCTGGACAATTCGCCGGTTCGCTTCACAATGCGGTCAAAAGCGCGAGGCGAAAAGCTCGGGGCAAAAAGCGTCAGGGAGGGAACGGCATGCTGGGACTGATGCAGGAATGGCCGCTGCTGTGCCACAAGCTGATCGACAATGCCGAAAGGCAACATGGTGTGCGCGAAATCGTGTCGCGTTCGATCGAGGGGCCGATCGTGCGCACCACCTACGCCGACATCCATCGTCGTTCCCTCAAGGTCGCCCAGCGCTTGGAGCGCGACGGCTTTGCCTTGGGCGACCGCATCGCGACGCTGGCCTGGAACACCGCCCGCCACATCGAGGCCTGGTATGGCATCATGGGCATCGGTGCTGTCTACCACACCCTCAACCCGCGCCTGTTTCCCGAACAGATCGTCTGGATCATGAACCACGCCGAGGACAAGGCCGTCTTCGTCGACCTTACCTTCATCCCGTTGCTGGAGAAGATCGCGGGTGCCGTCCAATCGCTGAAGAAGGTGATCGTGCTCACCGACAAGGCGCACATGCCGCAAACGACCCTGCCCGGTGTCGTTGCCTACGAGGACTGGCTTGACGAGGTCGATGGCGACTTCGCCTGGAAGACCTTTCATGAAGGCACCGCGGCCGGCATGTGCTATACGTCCGGCACGACGGGCGACCCGAAGGGCGTCCTCTACAGCCATCGCTCGAACGTGTTGCACGCCATGATCGCGGCCATGCCCGACGCCATGGGCCTGTCGGCGCGCGACACGATCCTGCCGGTGGTGCCGATGTTCCATGCCAATGCCTGGGGCCTTGGCCAGAGCGGTCCGATGACCGGCGCCAAGCTGGTCATGCCTGGCTGCAAGATGGACGGCGCCTCGATCTATGAGTTGCTCGATCAGGAGAAGGTGACCTTCAGCGCCGCCGTGCCGACCGTTTGGATGATGCTGCTGCAATATCTGGAAGAGACCGGCAAGACGCTTCCCTATCTGAACAAGGTCGTTATCGGCGGTTCGTCCTGCCCGCGCGCACTGATGACGAAATTCCAGGACAATTACGGTGTCCAGGTCATCCACGCCTGGGGCATGACCGAAATGTCGCCACTCGGCACGCTATGCACCTTGAAGCCGGACTATGCCAGCCTTGACGGCGACGCCCGGCTCGACGTCCAGAGCAAGCAGGGTTACCCGCCCTTCGGCGTCGAAATGAAGGTGACCGATGACGAGAACAACGCGCAGCCCTGGGACGGCAAGACGTTTGGCCGGCTCAAGGTACGCGGCCCGGCCGTGGCCCGCGCCTATTATGGCGGTGCGGGCGCGGAGCAGTTCGATGAGGATGGCTGGTTCGATACCGGAGACGTCGCTCATATCGATGCCGGCGGCTACATGCAGATCACCGATCGCGCCAAGGACGTCATCAAGTCCGGCGGCGAATGGATTTCGACCATCGACTTGGAGAATCTGGCCGTCGGCCATCCCGATGTAGCGGAAGCGGCGGCCATCGGCGTCCAACATTCGAAATGGGGTGAGCGGCCCTTGCTGGTCATCGTCGCCAAGCCGGGCAAGGAACCGACCAAGGCCGAGATTCTGGATTTCATGGATGGCAAGGTGGCCAAATGGTGGATGCCGGACGACGTCGCCTTCGTCGGCGAGATACCGCACACCGCCACCGGCAAGATCCAGAAGACCACCTTGCGTCAGCAGTTCAGGGACTATCGCTTGCCGACGGATTGAGGGGGATGTTGCGTGTTTCGGCTTCAAGCCGCCGCAAAAAGGCACTAGACCTCCATCCGGGTTGGGGCAGCGCAGAGAATAATGGTTAGCATTCCCGAACGGCAAACGTCGAAGGCTGCCGGCTGGTCGCGGCGCACGGCCGCCTTTTCGATGGTTCTTTTGCTGACGAACTTTGTCGGCCATCGCTTCGGCCTCGTCCAAACGCCGGTGCTCCTGTGGGTGCTGGGCATTGTCGCCCTGCTGGCTGCGTTGGCGCTGCTGTTTGCCGGCCTGGCCTTTGCGAGGCTGTGGAATTTTGGTGACCGTGGTGGCCGTGATCTCAGCGTCGGCGTCTTGCTGGCGCTGCTGGTGCTCACCCCCTACGGCGTTGCCGCCTACTGGGCGACGATCTATCCGCCGCTGCGGGACATCTCGACCGATTTCGACGAACCGCCCGCGCTCGATGTCGGTGACCGGACCAAGGACATGAACGTGCTGTCCCCGCCGACGCCGGGTGAGCAGACGTTGCAGACCGACAGCTATCCATTGGTCACCGCGCGCAGCTACGACCTGCCATTCGAGACCGTCGTCAATGCCGTTGAAACCGTGCTCGACCGGCGAGGCTGGGACCTTTCGGAGCCTTATCCCGAACTCGCCGGACAGACAGAGGTGACCATCACCGCCGTCGCCCCGAGCTTCGTTCTTGGCCTTCCTGCGGACGTCGCCATTCGCGTGAGGGATGACGGCGACACGGTCATCGTCGACATGCGGTCGGCCTCGCGCTACGGCCGCCACGACCTTGGCGACAATGCCGCGCGCATCACCGATTTCCTGGCGGAACTGGATCAGGAAGTCGCCGGCCAGGTCGGCGCGGCGCCGGCCGAGTAGCCATGTCCGGGCGAATTCACGCTCGCGACAATGGCAGGATCAACGCGTGGGTGGTGGGCAGGCCTATCGGCCCGGCGTGAAGATGCCGTCGATGGCGGGGGCGGCGTCCGTCGCCACCACGCCGCGCGCCACCAGGTCCTCCAGATGGGCAAGCACCGACAGGCCGGCGGCGCCATGCAGCCGGGGATCGGTATCCCTGTAGATCGCCTTGACCATGTCGGGAATGGTCCTGTCGCCGGCTCTGATCCGCTCCAGTATGGCTCGTTCGCGCATCTTGCGATGGGTCTTCAGCCCGCGCATGAAAGCGCGCGGCGCCGCTACCGGTCCACCATGGCCAGGCAGCAGCAGGCGATCGGCGCGCTCGATCAGCCGGTCCAGCGATGCCATGTAATCGGCCATTGCCCCGTCCGGCGGCGCGACGATGGAGGTTGCCCAACCCATGACATGATCGGCTGAAAACAGGATGCCGGTTCCTTCCAGCGCGAATGCCGCGTGATTGGCGGTGTGGCCGGGCGTCAGGACCGTCCGGATCGCCCAGCCGTCGCCGCTGACCAGTTCACTGTCCAGCAACGCGATGTCGGGAACGAAAGCGGTGTCGGCGCTGGCGTCGAGCGCATTGGTTTCGCCGATATGCAAGGGCCTTGCCGGCCGGTGCGGTCCTTCCGCCAGCACCTGGGCGCCGGTGTGCTCCTTCAACCGGGCCGCCAGCGGAGAATGGTCGCGATGCGTGTGGCTGACGAAGATGTGGCTGACCGGCCGTCCGGCGATCACGTCGAGCAAGGTCCGGAGATGCGACCCGTCATCCGGTCCGGGATCGATCACCGCCAGCGTGTCGCGTCCCACGACATAGCTGTTGGTGCCATGAAAAGTGAAGGGGCTGGGATTCCGGGCTGTGACGCGTTGCACGTCGGGGGCCACGCTTACGCCCTGGCCATAAGCGGGGTCGAAGCTGGTATCGAATTTGAGAGCCATGTCGGCGCATTGTTCCAAGAACGGCAAAACCGATTGCCGCATAGCACGCAAGCCAATATAGGAAAATGCAAGACCGCGATTTCTGGTTCGCGGCAAGATTGAATTGGGGAAGACCATGACAACCGCAACGACGACGCGCCCGCTTGTTTTTCTGGCCTTGCCGCAGGAAGGTGCTGCGCGACTGGCGACGCAGTTTTTGCTGGCGATCGCCGGCACACTGCTGTTGACCCTTTCGGCCAAGACCAAGGTAGTGCTCGGGCCTGTCGATATCTCGATGCAGACGCTCGCCGTCTTTCTGATCGCCGCCGCCTTCGGCATGCGGCTCGGCGTCGCCACCCTGCTGCTCTACATGGCGGAAGGCGCGATGGGCTTCCCGGTCTTCCAGGGCACGCCGGAAAAGGGCGTCGGCATCGCCTACATGCTCGGCTCGACCGGCGGCTATCTCGCCGGCTTCGTGGTCATGGCGGCGATTGTCGGCTGGGCCGCCGACCGCGGCTGGGACCGTCATCCGATCAAGCTTTTCAACGCCATGCTGGTTGCCGAAGTGGTGATGATGGCGATGGGTTTTGCCTGGCTGGCGCTGCTCATCGGCCCGGAAAAATCCTGGCAGTTCGGCGTCGTGCCGTTCATCGTCGGCGACCTGATCAAGGTCGCTCTCGCGGCCAGCCTCGTGCCGGCCGTCTGGTCATTGCTGAAGCGCTCCTGATTTGAGAGCATCCGGCCCGGATCACTCCGGGCCGGAGCTTGGCCTGCGATGAGCTCGGGCCTGTTCCCCAGGCATGTCACGGACGGGCGTTTCTGATGAAGGTTCTGGTCACCGGCGCCGCCGGCTTCATAGGCTATCATGTCGCCAGGCGGCTCCTGGAGCGTGGTGACGAGGTTGTCGGCATCGACAGCATCAACGACTACTACGACCCCGACATCAAGCAGGCGCGGCTGCGGCTGCTGGCCGAGGCGAGCCGCGGCACCAATGCCGGCTATCATTTCATCCATGGCAATCTTGCCGACCGTGGCGTGGTCGATGGCTGCTTTGCCGACCACGCCTTCGACCGGGTGATCCATCTCTCCGCCCAGGCAGGCGTCCGCTACAGCCTGGAAAATCCGCGCGCTTATGTCGAGAGCAACATCGTTGCTTTCACCAACATGCTCGAGGCCTGCCGTGGCAGCCGCGTCGGGCACCTGACCTATGCCAGCACCTCCAGTGTCTATGGCGCCAACACCGACATGCCGTTTTCCGAGCATCGCCCGGCCGACCATCCCTTGCAGTTCTACGCCGCCACCAAGCGCGCCAACGAACTGATGGCGCACAGCTACAGCCATCTATTCGGCCTGCCGACCACGGGGCTGCGTTTCTTCACCGTGTACGGTCCCTGGGGGCGACCTGACATGGCTCTGTTCCTGTTTACCAGGAGCATCCTGGCCGGCGAGCCGATCAAGCTGTTCAACAACGGCAACCACACGCGCGACTTCACCTATGTCGAGGACATCGCCGAGGGCGTGATTCGCGCCAGCGACAGTCCCGCCGCGGCCAACCCGGCCTGGGATTCCAGCCATCCGGATCCGGCGACCAGCAGTGCGCCCTGGCGCATCTTCAACATCGGCAACAACAACCCGGTGAAGCTGACCGCCTATGTCGAGGCGCTGGAAAACGCGCTTGGCCGCAAGGCCGTGGTCGAACTCTTGCCGCTGCAGGCCGGCGACGTGCCCGACACCTTCGCCGACACTTCGGCGCTGCAAGCGGCGGTCGGCTACCGCCCCCGCACCTCCGTCACCGAGGGGGTAGGGCGGTTCGTCGAGTGGTACCAGGATTATTTTGGGCGGGCGTGATGAACGCGCTCTTGGCCGCGTAGAGGCCGGCTCCCGGTCGAAAAAGACCAGGAACAAAAATATGTGCTAGTCTCCCAAGTCATCAGACGGTGGGGATTGCCATGTTGGAAACGGACAAGCTGTTCGCGGGCTCGATCCCGGAAAACTACGACCGCTACATGGTGCCTTTGATTTTCGAGCCGTTCGCCGTCGATATCGCGCAACGAGCCGCGGCTCTGTCGCCGGGCGCGGTCCTGGAAATCGCCGCGGGCACCGGGGTCGTCACCCGCGCATTGGCGCCAAGATTGGCCCCTGGCGCAAGCTATATGGTGACCGACCTGAACCAGCCGATGCTCGACTATGCCGCCTCACGACAGACACCTGACAGCCGCATCGAATGGCGCCAGGCGGATGCGATGGCGCTCCCGTTCGAGGATGCGGCCTTCGATCTCGTCTGTTGCCAGTTCGGTGCGATGTTCTTTCCAAACCGCACCTCCGCCTACCGCGAAGCCAGGCGGGTCTTGAAGCCGGGAGGACGGTTCTTGTTCAACGTATGGGATCGCATCGAGGAGAATGTGTTCGCCGATGACGTGACCAATGCGCTGGCGCGGATTTTTCCCGACGATCCGCCGCGCTTCCTGGCACGCACGCCGCACGGCTACCACGATAAGGCGCTGATCCGTCGCGACCTGGAGGATGCGGGTTTCTCCGACGTTGCGATCGAGACGACAGCCGAACAAAGCCGCGCATCCTCGCCGCGCCTTCCGGCCGTCGCTTATTGTCAGGGCACCGTTCTTCGCAGCGAAATCGAGGCCAGGGACGCTGGAAAACTGGACGCCGCAACCGACTACGCGGCATCCGCCATTGCCGACAGACATGGCAGTGGCGAAGTTGCCGCCAAAATCCAGGCACATGTAATCATGGCTGTGGCCTAAATGTTGGTATGTCTGCCCTACGGTGATCGGGGCCTCGGCCTTGCCAAGATTGGGATCAGGCGGGTCCGGCCGAAGCGGGAGGCGCCCGTCGATGGACGGTATTCAACATGGCCGACACGTTTGTCGTGTGCCGCATTGACAAGCCAATGCATGAAACCTAAGCACAGGCACTCAGGGCCGGGGGGCTTTGGCATGTCGAGGAGAGCTTCTTGAAAGGAATTATCCTTGCTGGAGGCAGTGGAACGCGTCTTTATCCGCTAACATTAGCAGTCTCTAAGCAAATTCTTCCCATCTACGACAAGCCGATGATCTATTATCCGCTGAGCGTGTTGATGCTCGCGGGAATACGAGAGATTCTGATCATTTCGACGCCTCGTGATCTGCCGGCTTTCCGTGCTTTACTCGGCGACGGATCGGACTTCGGGCTGGCACTGTCTTACGCCGAGCAGCCGCAGCCCAATGGCCTCGCGGAAGCCTTCATCATCGGCCGCGATTTCATCGGCAAGGACAGCGTGTCGATGATCCTGGGCGACAACATCTATTTTGGCGACGGGCTGTCGCAGCTTTGCCGCGCCGCGGCTTCGCGCCAGAGGGGAGCTTCGGTGTTCGCCTACCATGTCGAGGACCCCGAACGCTATGGCGTGGTGTCTTTCGACAAGGCGACCGGAACCGCGCTGACGATCGAGGAAAAGCCACAGAAGCCGAAGTCCAACTGGGCCGTCACCGGTCTCTATTTCTACGACAACGACGTCGTCGACATCGCCCCGACCATTCGTCCTTCGGCGCGTGGCGAGATCGAGATCACGGCGGTCAACAATGTCTATCTCGAGCGCGGCCAGCTCCATGTTCACCGGCTGGGCCGCGGCTATGCCTGGCTCGACACCGGCACCCATGACAGCCTGCACGAAGCCTCTTCCTTCGTGCGCACGATCGAGCATCGCCAGGGCATCAAGGTCGCCTGCCCGGAGGAGATCGCCTTCGAACAGGGTTGGCTGACGGCGGACATGGTGCTGGAGCGCGCGACCCGCCTGGGAAAGAACGAATACGCCGCCTATCTGCGCAGGCGTGTCGCCGATCTTTCGGAGGGCTAGATGCTGGAGGTGAGATCCCTGGGCATCGACGGGGTGCTGGAAATCGTTCCCAAACGCCATGGCGACGCACGCGGTTTCTTCATGGAGACCTACAATGCCGAGCACTTTTCGCAGGCCGGCATCGACCTGACTTTCGTGCAGGACAACCACTCCTATTCCGCCGCCCCGGGCGTCCTGCGCGGGCTTCACTACCAGGTTGCGCCGCGCGCCCAGGACAAGCTGCTGCGCGTCATCCGTGGCAGCATCTTCGACATCGCGGTCGATATCCGCCGCGCCTCGAAAACCTTCGGAAAATGGGTCGCGCTGGAAGTGTCGGCCGAAAAGGGCAATCAGATCCTGGTGCCAAAGGGTTTCGCGCACGGCTTCGTCACGCTCGTGCCCGACACCGAGGTGCTGTACAAGGTGACCGACACCTATTCTCCCGAGCATGACCGCTCGATCCGTTTCGACGATCCCGCCATCGGCATCGAATGGCCGTCGCTGGCCGGCGGGTTCCAGCTTTCCGACAAGGACCTCAAGGCGCCGCTGCTGGCGGCGGCCGAGGTGTTCGCCTGATGGAGCGTGTGGTGCATAAGGACGGCGCGATGAATTTTCTGGTGACGGGCGGTGCCGGCTTCATCGGTTCGGCGGTTTGCCGGCATCTGTGCGCCAACCCGGCCTACCGGGTGACCAATCTCGACAAGCTGACCTATGCGGGCAACCTGGCCTCGCTGCGGCCGATCGAGAATGTCCACAATTACAGCTTCGCCCAGGCCGACATCTGTGACGAGAGGGCGGTGCTCGATCTCCTGCGCCGCGACGATATCGACATCGTCATGAACCTCGCCGCCGAGAGCCATGTCGACCGCTCGATCGATGGACCTGGCGCCTTCATCGAGACCAACATCGTCGGCACCTACAAGATCCTCAATGCCGCGCTCGAATATTGGCGCGGCCTGTCCGGCGACAAAAAGGGCCGCTTCCGCTTCCATCACGTCTCGACCGACGAGGTGTTCGGCGACCTGCCTTTCGACGGCGGCATGTTCGTCGAGGAGACGCCCTACGCGCCGTCCTCGCCCTATTCCGCCTCGAAGGCGGCCTCGGACCATCTGGTGCGTGCCTGGCACGAGACCTACGGCCTGCCGGTCGTGCTTTCCAACTGTTCCAACAATTACGGCCCCTATCATTTCCCCGAGAAGCTGATCCCGCTCGTCATCCTCAACGCCCTCGATGAAAAGCCGCTGCCGGTCTACGGCGCCGGCGCCAATGTGCGCGACTGGCTGTTCGTCGAGGATCACGCGCGTGCCCTGGAACTGGTCGCCACGAAAGGCCATCCGGGCGAGAGCTACAATGTCGGCGGCAATTCGGAACGCACCAACCTCGCCGTCGTCGAGACGATCTGCGACCTGCTCGACACCAGGCGTCCGCGCGCCGGCGGCAGGCGCTATCGCGAGTTGATCTCCTTCGTCACCGACCGCCCCGGTCACGACCGCCGCTATGCCATCGATGCCACCAAGATAAGCCGCGAGCTCGGCTGGACGCCGAGGGAGAATTTCGACAGCGGCCTTGCCAGGACCGTGGACTGGTTCCTCGACAACAAATGGTGGTGGGGGCCGATCCGCGAACAGCGTTATGCCGGCGAAAGGCTGGGCGAAGCACGCAAGGTGGGCGCGTGAGGCTCCTCGTCACCGGACGCGACGGCCAGGTCGCGGCGAGCCTGCTGGAGGCCGGCCGCGCGGGCACGGAGGTCGTCGCCCTCGGTCGCCCGGAGCTCGACCTGGCAAGACCCGACACCGTCATCGACGTCATCGCGGCTGCCAAGCCCGATATCGTCGTATCGGCCGCCGCCTATACCGCCGTCGACCAGGCCGAGGACGAGCCCGATCTGGCCTTCGCGGTGAACGCGGTCGGTGCCGGCAAGGTGGCCGAGGCTGCCGCGCGGCTCGGCGTTCCCGTCATCCATCTTTCGACCGACTATGTCTTCGACGGAACCAGGGCCGGCGCCTATGTCGAAACCGACCCGACGGCGCCGCTCGGTGTCTACGGCGCCTCCAAGCTCGCCGGCGAGCAGGCGGTAGCAGTCGCCAACCCGCGCCACCTGATCCTGCGCACAGCCTGGGTCTACAGCCCGTTCGGAAAAAATTTCGTGAAGACCATGCTGAGGCTCGCCGCCGACCGCGACGAGATTTCGGTGGTGGCCGATCAATGGGGAAATCCCACATCGGCGCTCGATATCGCCGACGCGATCCTGCATACGGCCGCCATGCTGCACGCCGACAAGGACTTCGCCGCGTTCGGCACCTATCACCTGGCCGGCACGGGCGAGACCAACTGGAGCGGCTTTGCCCGTCATATCCTCGACACAAGCCTGAAGTCTGGTGGCCCCTGGGCGCGGGTACGGGATATCACGACGATGGACTACCCAACCAAGGCCCGCCGCCCCGCCAACTCCCGGCTATCCAGCGCGAACTTTGCGGACGTGTTCGCATGGACCGCGCCGGACTGGCGGAAGTCGGCGGAGGAGGTGGTGCGCCGGCTGGTGATGGGCGAGACGAAACGGGCACTGACAGCATGAACAAGCATCCTTTGCCTGAGCGGCAGGCTATTGGTGAGGGCGGATCTAAAGCTGGGATAGAGTCCAAGCGAGCTGAAGCTCGGGACAGCTCACTTCGCGACCTATACCAGGCCCATAGCGGCAAGGTCTCGGACAAATGGTCGATCTATCTTGAAACATACGACCGAATTTTCGCGCAATATCGAAACAGGCCGGTTCGAATTCTGGAAATTGGGGTCCAGAATGGTGGTTCACTCGAGATTTGGCGAAAATATTTTCCCAACGCGGAACTCGTTCTAGGCTGCGACATCAACGTGGCGTGCGGCAACCTGGTCTTCGATGACAACAAAATCGCTGTTATTGTCGGTGACGCAAATACGAATGATGTAGAAGGTAATATTACTGCGACTTCCGATCGATTTGATATTATTATAGACGACGGATCGCACACGTCGTCTGACATTATACGCTCCTTCGCTCGCTATTTCCCTCACCTTTCCGAGGGCGGGATTTATATAGCGGAGGATTTGCATTGCAGCTATTGGCGGGAGTTCGAGGGCGGTCTCTACGATCCTCTCTCTTCCATGTCATTCTTCAAATGTCTGCTTGATGTGGTCAACCATGAGCATTGGGGGGTGGACAGTCGCCGCGTGGATGCTTTGGCTGATTTTGCGGCCGAACTCCAGATTGTCTTTGATGAGGACACTCTCGCGTCGGTTCATTCCATCGGGTTCTTGAACTCGCTCTGCATTGTGACAAAACGACCGGCACGGGAGAATGTCCTCGGGCCTCGCAATGTTCAAGGCACGGATGCGATCGCCGACAGCAGCATGATCACCCTCGATGGCACCGAAAACAAGGCGACCGATCAGTCCGGAAATCCATGGTCGTCGAAGACGACTTTGAAAGAACAGATTGAAACCGGCAAGGGAATTCTCGAGCACCAGAAAGCGCGCATCGAGGCTCTTTCCAGCGAGACGGTCGAAATACGCGACAGACTGAGAATCCGCGACGACGAGATCGCGCAGACGAGGGCGCAGGCCATCGCAAGGGCCGAAGATATCCAAATCCTGCAACAGGAACTGGCGGCTGCACAAGAGATGACGAGCAGGTTGCTAGTCGATCGCGACGATGCGCGCTTTGAGGAAGTCCGGTTGCATCGTGTTCTCGATGCCGTTTACGCCAGCACGTCCTGGCGGCTGACGAGGCCAATGCGGGGGCTTGCTCATCGTGCTCGCGCCATCGGCAAGGCGCCCGTGGGGGTGCGCGGCGTGATGGCTCGCGGTGCATATATCGGCTGGCGCAATCTGCCTCTGTCTGTCGACGCGAAACAGAAATTGAAGGGCGCGGTCTTCTCGAGGTTTCCTTCGCTGTTTGGTGTTACGAATGCCTACCGCGCCTGGAGAAACATGACGGCGCCGGATGTTGCGGCGGGCTACAGCCCGACAGCCGCGCAAGCGGTTGTGTTCAGGTCCGGCCCAATTCTTGCGCCCGAGCCCATTTATGTGCCGCGGCTCGAAGCGCCTCCTTTAATTCGGAAGCCCATACGCGTCATCGCTTTCTACCTGCCCCAGTTCCATTCCATTCCCGAGAATGATGAATGGTGGGGGCAAGGCTTCACCGAATGGACCAATGTCAGGCCCGCCCAGCCGCAATTTGTCGGCCACCATCAGCCGCACGTGCCGGATGAGTTCGGCTATTATGACTTGCGCGATACCGCCGTGCAGCGTCGCCAGATCGAATTGGCAAAGCTCTATGGCGTGGAAGGCTTCTGTTTCTACTTCTATTGGTTTGGCGGCAAGCGGCTCCTGGAAACGCCGCTCAAGAACTGGCTTGAGGACAAGAGCCTCGATATGCCGTTCTGCCTCTGCTGGGCCAACGAGAACTGGTCGCGCCGCTGGGACGGCATGGATCGGGAAATACTCATCGCCCAGGATCACTCGCCCGAGGACGATCTCGCCTTCATCGCCGAAGTTGCGCCTTACCTTCGCGATTCCCGCGCCATCCGCATCGACGGCAAGCCGCTGCTGCTTGTGTATCGCCCGAGCCTGCTTCCGTCCGCAGCCGAGACAGCCCGGCGCTGGCGGGCATGGTGCCGTGAGAACGGGGTCGGCGAGATCTTCCTCGCCTATACCCAATCCTTCGAATCTGTCGCCCCCGGGCGCTACGGGTTCGATGGCGCCGTCGAATTTCCGCCCAACAATTCCGCGCCGCCAAACGTCACACATTCCGTCACGCCGCTGCACGAGGATTTTGCCACAACCGTCTATGACTGGTCAGTTTTCCCGCTGCGCAGCGAGACCTATCCGCCTCGCAAATACAAGCTCTTCCGTTCGGTTTGCCCTGGCTGGGACAACACGGCGCGCCGCAAGCGTGGCGGCACCGTATTCATCAACAACACCCCCGCGCTCTACCGCAAATGGCTCGACAATGCCATCGCGGACACACTGGCTCATACTGAAGAGCCATCCGAGCGGCTGGTCTTCGTCAATGCCTGGAACGAGTGGGCGGAAGGCGCGCATCTGGAGCCCGACAGTGCAAACGGCTATGCCTATCTGCAGGCGACCCGCGACGCTTTGGAGGCGGCGGGCGGGAAATGCAAACCCCGCATAGTGATCGTATCCCACGACGCCCATCCGCACGGCGCGCAACTGCTGGCGCTCAACTTGGCCAAGGGATTCAAGCAACTCGGTTTCGATCCCGATCTCATCGTATTGGGGGACGGACCGCTGCTCGGTCGCTTCGCCGAAAGTGCAACCGTGCACAGGATCAACTTGCTTGGGTCGGACGATGCCGATGCGTTCAATCGCCTGTCCGCGATCAGGAATGCTCGCGCGGAAGTGGCAATCGTGAACACCACGGTATCCGGCAACCTCGTTCCGCTGTTGAAGCGTGCGGGGTTCCGGACTGTTTGCCTCGTTCATGAACTACCCGGGATATTGGCGTCTTACGGCCTTGCCGATCCCGCGACAGCCATTGCCGAAAGCGTCGACACGGTCGTTTTCCCGGCCGAGATTGTGAAAGCGGGATTTGAGGAATTTGTTGGCCGGCCTGTCAGCCAATCGGTAGTCAGACCGCAGGGCCTGTATTTGCGTATGCCTTATCAGGAGGGCGATCGTCAAAGAACCCGAGAAACTGTCCGCGCGAAATTGCAGATACCGGCAAACGCCAGCATCATCTTATGTGCGGGCTACGCCGATCATCGGAAGGGCCTCGATCTATTCGTTGATGTCTGCCTTCGGGTGATGAGGGACAAGCCAGACGTGGTTGCTGTCTGGGTTGGCCACGTCGACCGCGTCTTTCACGCCAAGCAGATGGAACGCGTGAGAGGGACAGGGCTTGAGGATCGCTTCGTCTTTGTAGGCTTGGTGGAGAACCCGCAGGAATACTATTTCGCGGCGGATATCTACGCCCTGACCTCGCGCGAAGATCCGTTCCCCTCGGTGGTGCTTGAGGCGCTTGATGCCGCGATACCGGTCGTTGCCTTCGAAGGTGCCGGTGGCTTTCAGGATCTGCTGAAGCGGGATTGCGGAGTTCTTGTGCCCCCATTCGACACTGGCGCCATGGCCAAGGCCCTCAGCGGTCTGCTCGATGATCCGGACCACGCCCGGCATCTGGCGGGCGTGGGCCGTGACATTGTCCGCCAGGAATTCAGCTTCAGCCATTACCTGCATGACTTGCTGACTTACTCCGGGAGGCCTTTGCCGAAGGTATCGGTCATTGTGCCGAACTACAATTACGCCCAATATCTGCGCGCGCGCTTGAGTTCGATCATGGATCAGACGGTGCGGCCCTATGAACTGATCGTGCTCGACGATGCTTCGACCGATGAAAGTGTCGAAGTCATCGAGCAATTTCTGGGCCACTGCGACATTCCGAACCGACTGGTCTTGAATGTGGAAAATTCGGGCTCCGTTTTCCGTCAATGGATGCGTGGAGTCGAAATGGCACGCGGCGATTATGTGTGGATCGCTGAAGCCGACGACCTTGCCGATCCCGGATTTCTGGCTGAGCTTCTGCCCGCCTTCGAACGCGACGGAGTGGTGATGAGTTACTGCCAGTCGCGCCAGATGGATAGCACCGGTCGCGTCTTGTCCGAGCACTATCTCGATTACGTGTCCGACATTGACCGATCTCGCTGGACGAGACCCTACGTCGTGGGTGGCCGCCAGGAAATCGCCGAGGCGCTGTATCTCAAGAACACTATTCCAAACGTCAGTGGCGTTTTGTTTCGAAGGGTACCCATGCGCGAGGCTCTCGCCCAGAACCTTGATGAAATCGCCTCCTACAGAAATGCCGGTGACTGGGTCGCGTATCTGCGGTTGCTGGAGAAGGGCGATATCGCGTTCAATCCGCGCGCGCTCAACTCGCATCGCCGGCATCAGTCAAGCGTGACGATAGGGAGCTTCAACGCAAGGCAGTTGCAGGAGATCGCGCGCGTGCAATCGGAAACGATTGCCCGCTTCAAACTGGGGGCGGCGGCGCGATATTCGGCGACTGCTTATGCTCAGCGACTCTATGAGCAGTTTGGCTTGGCCACAGCTGACAGGCCAAGATTCGAAGGCCATTCGAACTCTGCGGAAACGCGGGCCGAGCTAGGAGCACATACGTGACAAACTCGGATTCGACCAAAAAGCTCGGCGAGTCAGCCGCAATTGTCGGCGCCCCCTGGGCCAAGAGTTCATATTATGACGATGCCGAGCGTTGGACATTTATCTTTTGGGACGAAGACAAGAGCTTCCGGCATCTTTTTAACCAAATGGACCTGACTTCGGTTCTCGAACTCTCATGCGGACACGGTCGGCACGCTGAGTGCGTCGCCAAGATGACAGATCGTCTGACATTGATGGACGTCCACAATGGCAACCTGGATTTCTGCCGAGATCGACTTCGGGCATATCCGTTTATCCGGTACGTCAAGGGAGATGGGTACTCCTTTGAGCCAATAGAGCAAGAAAGCGTGACCGCTATCTTTTGCTATGACTCCATGGTGCATTTCAGTCCGGATATAGTTGAGAATTATCTCAAGGACGCAGCACGAATACTGAGGCCAGGCGGGATGGGGCTCTTCCACCATTCTAATTACCCGGCGCCGATGGATCGGCATTACGGTCGGAATCCGCAGGCACGAAATCACATGACCAAGAAACTATTCGAGGCCTACGCCAAAAATGCGGGTCTTACCATCCGCGAAAGCAATATCATTCCGTGGGGTGGGGTGAACGAACTGGATTGCGTGACGCTGGTGGAGCGGCCGGGTTGATCTGGGCTATTTGGCCAAGTGGATCGCGAGCGGGAAGTGATTGCGGAGCCAGCCACCAGATTCCAACTGGATCGAGAATGCGGCTTAGCTTAGCCTGAGTGCTTTGTGTCTAATACATTTTGTACGGAGACTTGGTCAAAATGGGCGCCAAGGAAGTCAAATAGCGGTCTGAGGCGGCTAGGATCGTCACGGTAATCGTCATAGTGAACGTGGAAAACATCATCTGCCGACGATCTTGCCGTCTCACGAAGCAACTGATCTGCGGTGGCCAAGTCCGCTTCTGTGACTCCATGGCTGGCCTTTTTATTGCTGGCCATTGTGGCCTCCAGATCGCGCGTGTTGATTAGGAACGCACAGCGCGGAAAGAACCGCCGCATGAATTCCAGCTCGAATGCCAGTTCTTCGGCGGTCAAATGGTAGCGGATCTCCTTAAACCCCGTGACGCGAGCATGCGGTGGCGGTTTTAGGATATTCCGAACGAAACTGGCAGCAAGGTCGCGTCCGTACGAGTCAAGGTCCATGTGGACGGCGCCATACCAGGAGCTGGTAGACTTCTCGCTGTCGGGAGAAAAGAGATCCTGGGCAATCTTTGCAGCCTGCCAGGACTGGACGAGACCGTGAAGAGCCCCGGCATTTTCACCTCGGACGAGGACGCCCGGAATGGCGTTCAGCATGCCCTGAAGCAGGGTTGAGCCTGATCGCCCGTAAGTCACTATAAAGAGAAAGTCAAAATTCATTGCGGTTTCATAAGAAATCGGGCTGCATTAGAACCGACACTTGTAATGGACTGAGTATCGATTGATCAATAAGGTGTGGGCTGCTGTTGAAAACAGCGGATTTTTTTGCTCTTTCTAGGTTAGTGGGAAACCGTCGACCGTGTAACACGAGGCTAAGTGCAGCCAGCCAATCAATATTCAACGAAGCCCCCACAAAATACTGGCCGGGAAAAAATCCGTCAAGCTGGCCGAAGACGGCTGACGCGACCCCCCAAGGCCATCCCGGGCCGCTCGATGTAACGATAGCTCAGGAACGATAGAGGTATCAATACTGCAAGAGTCGCAATGACCGAGGAAAAGAACGGTAAAGACACCCCGTCGAGGGACGCGTAGAGCGCCCGGTACGCACCTAGGCGATCTAGGACGACGATGACGACCGGATGCCAGAGGTAAATACTGAAGCTGGCATTGCCGAGGATCTTCGCGACAGGATTCACGAACGATTTTTGCGGGTGAAGCGAAACGCCGACCACCGCGCCCGCTAACGTCACCGCCCAAGCAGCCTTGACCCCGGAACCGCCGCTTGGCCCAAGGACCGTCCCTAGAAGTGCCGCGAGCGGGTTCGCGAGGTAGATCAGACCAACGATTGACAGAAGGCCACCCCAGAGGACTATGCGTCCAATCCAAGGTGAGGTGCCGCGAAGTCTAAGCCAGACATAGTAACCCGCTATACCGGCCGCGAAGTAGAACAGGTGGGCTATCATAGAGAGTTGCCCAAAGAGCGCCAAGGACCCCTCTGTTCCTTGGAACGCCAACGCCCAATTGGCTGCCAGGAAAATTGCCACGACAAGAAAGACCAGAGATCGTGCAATCCCGGTGATGGCAAATACCAGCAGCGGCAGGATTGCGTAGAAGGCCATTTCGACGCCGATAGACCATGAGGCCATGACGAATCCACTGGCTTGACGTGGTACAAAGTTGAAGACAAAGAGCGCTGAACTGACGAATTGGGAAAGCGGGATCGTTGTTCCCCACATCGTCCAGCAGAACGGGATGTAGAAAACCATTATAAAATAGAATAGAGGCGCGATACGTAGGAATCGCCGCAGGTAAAATTCTCGCAATTTCTGTCGTGTCTCGATTTTCCCGCGGTACCCAACAAAAAGGCCGAAAGCACTGACTATGTAGAATAGCGGCACTCCGTTACCGAAATGCGCCGGAATAAACGACAAATAGCTAGGTATCTGCAGTCGCGGCAGTGCAATCAGATGAACAAGGACAATCGACAATGCCGCGTAGCAACGCATCGCAAGGAGCCCAGGCAGCTCAATACGCGAATGAGCATCCTCTAGAGCATTTGCCTTCTCGATCTCGGACCTCATCCCGTCCCCGTTTTTTGCAGTCTCGCGTCTCTCTGCGCCTGCGATCTTCACACCCGAGAACCTCATCAGGCCGGTCACTAGAGGACATAGGAAGCGCACGCAAGAGCAGCCGGCTGCACAAAAGGATCCCGTCCACAAGAGGATGACCGGGTCTCCTCAGTGATTGGCCATCCTTGCAAGGGCTTGTTGATAGGCGTAGCTCGGCGTCTCGCCGAGTCTTATCAATGCGATGTTGTCCTGGATTTCCACACTGCCGGGTGCCGGCCACACGGGCATCGTTGAAAGGTGGGCTATTGTGCTATCGATTTGATCCGGGGTCGGGCCGGTCAAATTGGAATAGCCGAGCAGCTTCATATAGGAGGCGATGCGCCAAGGATTGCCGCCGTCCCACTCGAAGAAGGAGTAACCGACGGTAGAGGCGGGCGGTCTCGGATAATTGGTCACAAATGGGCGGGAGCCGAATATGCTTAAGACGTAAGTGCGTTTTGCGTCGAAGCCAGGCGTGTTGGACAGCCTCTCATAGATGGCCCCGGCTATGAGGGTATCGTGCTTGTCCACCAAATAGCTGGACGCCTGACGATAGTTCTGGATGACTTGGATCTGGAAAAGCGCCACCGCCAGCAAGATCGCGGATGCGAAACGGATTCTAGAATTTCCGCTTGTCACCGCGACATAGGCGAGCAGCCACACCGCAATCGGCACTCCGACTAGGCTCCTGACCGGCATGCTGCCGGCAGCGAGGAAATGAAGGCCGAAAGGAACGACTAGTGCGGCGACTGCTGCTGTCGTCAACAGTAGCCTTGCGTAGGGCGACTCCGTTAAGAGTGTCCAGCCACCCAAGACCAGCAGGAGTGGGATTGCCCAAAGCGCGTTATCATAGGTGCCATGGCGAACGCCATAGACTTCTCCTATCGACTCGAGCACCCGTCCAACAACCACAATCGGATGTTGAAACAGAAAACCAGGCTGGGAAAGCGAATCGAAATACGCGTTGCTGCCGGAGACGAACGATCTGAAAACGGCGTTGCCGATGACATAGAACATGGTCGCGCCAACCAACAGGATGGCGACGCGAAACAGGTCTTTCACAAAGGACTTTCTGGTGTCAGTCCGTGCTTGAAGGATTGAAATCGCAATGCCCAACACGAGAATCGCCGGCGCGAAACTCTGATAGATCGAGATCGCAAGACCACCGGCCGTCACTGCGCCGAGGAAGCGTCGGCTGAGCGGCGAAACATCGTTTTTGCAGATAAGCCAAAGCGCGAGGGCACTAGCGAACAGCCCGATACCGACAGCGGCGATGTTCGAATAAAACTCGACGATGAAGAACCATGTCGGGAAGCCGCAGAAGATGGCAAAGCAGGCATACTCCGCGATGGAGAGTTCGCGCTTGTCGATGATGTCCATTATGAGGAGATAGGCGGCCACGCAACCGGCGCCGAAGACGGACGGCGTCAGGAACGGCATCACCGGGTGGGGAAGAAGAAATCTTTCGATCAGATAGGCTCCCCACCGCCCTTGAATGATCCAGATTGACGGATCCGTCCTGAAAGCGGTCAGTTCCTCGTCAATCGACAGCGAAAAGGAAGCCAGTTCCGAGAAGTACATGGCGACAAAAATCACAAAAAGAGTAATTGCCTGTCGGACGGTGTTTGGGCGCGTCAGCATGATCGGCGGAGTATCCATCGAGAAATCAAGAAATTGAGGATGGTTGTAACTGCAAGGGTGGCGAAGAATGCCGCTGCGGTGCTTTGCAGGGCACGCTCAAGCGCCTTGAGGGTTGCCAAGCCAATCACGAACACGATGGCGATCGAGCCGCCGATCGCCAGTCGGGCCGCGAAGCCAGTTCGCCCTCCGGGAAAGACGCGATTGGGATAGAGCACCATCACAAACACGAGGCCCGCTAACCATGCGATCCCATAAGACAAACTCGAAGGGAGCATGGTGAGACCGGCGAAATATACAAGGCTGGTCAGCGCGGTGTTGAGCCCCCCGGCGACAAGGAAGCGGACAGCATCTCCGCCAATGCGATCAGCGGCCATCCTGCCTAACCGTCTCTAGGAAATTCGCATAATCCCTAATGTAGTCACCAGCATCATAAGGATGCGAAGCCAAGACAAGCAATGCCGTATCCGGTTGAAATTTATACTGAATTCCCCAGACGCCGGGCGGGATGTAGAGGCCGATCGAAGGTTCGGTGAGCGAAACCTCTTTCCTGTCATGGCCATCATCCACGACGACGGAAAGGCGGCCATGAGCAGGGATGAGGAATTGGTGGCATTCCCGATGCGCATGCTCGCCCCTGACCTTGTCGGAGGGCACTCCGTAGACCATGAATGAGCGGACCGGCTTGAAGGGCAGGTTCGAGCCGAATTCCAGCGGAGCGAGTTCGCCCCGCAAGTCGCCGAAATGCGGCAGCCGCCAAAGTTCGCTGCCACCGACTCCGAGCGACATCTTCTCGCCGACTGCACCGGGGAAGGTCTGCGTCATCGTCGGCACGATTCGCGGACCGGTCTGGTAGCCCACAATGATTGCGGGATTTCCAACCACGACGGCATTGGCGGGCACGTTCTTGGTCACCACGGCGCCGGCACCGATCATCGCATCGCGGCCGATAACGATGCCCGGCAGGATCGTCGCGTTGGCGCCGATCGACGCCCCGTCTTCGGCCGTCGTCAGCAAGAACGTGTCGGGATATTGCTTGGAGCGCGGGAAACGATCGTTGGTGAAGGTCGCATTCGGGCCGACAAACACACGATTGCCGAGGCGTATTCCGTCCCACAACTGGACACCGCTTTTGATGGTCACATCATCGCCGACGATCACGTCATTCTCGATGAAGACCTGATCGCAGATGTTGCAGTTGGAGCCGATCACAGCACCCGGGAGCACGTGGGCGAAGGCCCAGATGCGTGTTCCATCGCCGACACGGGTGCTTTCGCAGATGCCACGCTCGTGAACGAAAAACGGCTTGTCGGTCATTTGGCGGCTCCGTCAACGATGCGGCTGATGATCCTGAGGGGGCGCGACTTGGTGTTTTCAACCGCCCGCCAGAGATAGCAGCCGAGAATGCCCTGAACCAGGAGACTGGCTGAGCCGAAGCCCGTGATCAGCAGCACCAGCGTCGTGTAGCCGGCGGGGTCGATATTGCCAAGCAGGCGAGCAATCACGGTAATGGCCGCAAACAGAAGGCTTAGCACACAGCCTGCAAACCCTACCCATAGCGTGAGCATGATCGGAAAATCGGAGAACGAGAAAATGCTGTCCATCATGTAGCGGAACCGCCGTGCCATGCCCCAGGCGCTTGTTCCGTGCTCTCGTTCGCGCCGGCGGTAGGGCACGAAGTCCCGCCTGAAGCCGACCCAGAACAGTTGCACCACGAGCGAGCTGTTCGGCTCTTCGATCGACAGGATCGCTTGCAGCACCTGTCGGTTGCAGGCGAAGATATCGACGCCGCCACTCGGCATGCTGGGCAGGACCAGCCTGCGGTAGGCGCCCCAGAAAGCCCTGGAGAGAAATTTGGTCAGGGGCGGATCACTACGCCCGGTTCGCTGACCAAACACCACGTCCGCCTCATCCTCTTGCAGTTTGGAAAAGAATTCGACGATCAACTCCGGCGGTTCCTGCAGATCCGCGGCCATGGCGGCGACCTGGACGCCTGACGCATGTTCAAGCCCGGTCCGTATGGCGGTGAACGAGCCAAAGTTCCGGCTATGGAAGATGATCTTGTAATCGTAGCCCGAGCCCTTCAGCTCCCTTACCAGCAGGGGGCCGGACTCATCGGGCGATCCGTCGACAACGAAGACGAACTCGATGTCGCCCTGGTATCTGGAATGGAAATTAGCGACCGCCTGCAAAAGGGAAGGTATGTTCGCTTGATTCCTGTAGATCGGAAAAACGATCGAGCGTGTCGTCACCTTGCCTCCCACTCACTCAAGGCCAGGCATACTCTTTCCACTTCGCTTTCGGTCATATCCGGATAGCACGGGACGGAACAGAGACGGTTGACGCTGGCTCTTGAAACCGTGAGGTTTTCCACCCCTTTCATGGGCAGTTCGGCCCAACCGACCTGGTCGCAATCCAGCACAGGATAATGGATGTCTGTGTCAACGCCACGCTCTTTCATGAATGTTCGGAATGAATCCCGGTCGTCGCACAGCGCGACGGCGAGGTGCGCGACAGCGCCAACTCCTCCTTCCACGAACTGCAATCGACGCCCGGCGACCGACTTGTACCGGTCGAGGATGGCGCGCCGTTGTTCGTTGCGATTATCCACGTCGCCGAGCAAAACGTCCAATATCGCGGCCTGAACTTCATCCATGCGAGAGTTTCGGCCGTTGGGCACCCCGACGTGATATTTTGAACTCCAGCCATATTGCTGCAACTGCCGTATGTGCGCCGCGGCGCACACATCGGAAGTGAGAACGGCGCCGCCGTCACCCATGGCCCCGAGATTCTTGGTTGGGTAGAAGCTGAACGTGGAGATATCTCCCAGCGACCCCACCACATCGCTGCCGATCCTTGCCCCGTGTGCTTGGGCGCAGTCCTCGACAATTGGAATGTGCGACAGACCAGCATCGGCGAGTCCGGCTCTAATGGCCCGAACGTCGACAGTGCCGCCATAGAGGTGAGTAACGACGATGGCAGCGGTGTATGCGTTGGCTGCTTTGAGCGCTGACTGAAGATCCATGAGCTGGCTGGCTGGCTCAATATCGACGTAGTGCGGGATAAGGTCGTTGTGCCAACATGCGCAACTGGCATAGCCGCCAGCATTTGCCACTACGAGAACCTCGCGCCCGCGCTGGCCGTTTCGCTTGGCAACAGCGGCCAATGCAAGTTCGAGCGCATCGGTGCCGTTGGCGACGAGGACGCATTCCGAAACACCTATGAACCTTGCAAAGTTTGTTGCAAACTTCCTGCCCATCATGCCGTTGAGCCACCATCCCGAACGTAAAGTGCTGGTCACCTCACGCTCCAGCTCAACCTGATGGCGCTGGTACAGGCGCTTCAGATCATTCATCGGAACAGAGTCTTGTTTCGTCATATGTCGATCTCACTACCCGGTATGCGGAAGATTAGGCTTTGGCCGCCTTTCCAGCACGCTTAACCAGCTCCGTCGTCAGCGATTCTATCCGACCGCTCTTGAGCGTCAGTTTCTTCGTACACACACTTTGTATGAGTGCCTCGCTGTGGCTGGCCAGCACGATGATGCCGGCCTTTTCCGCCAGTTCGTCCATGCGCCTTTTGGCTTTCTCCTGGAAAGAGGCATCGCCAGCGCCAATCCACTCATCCATCAACAGAATCTCGGGGTCAAGCGCGGTCGCCGCTGAAAAGGCCAGTCTCGCGGCCATGCCCTGGCTGTAGGCCTTGAACGGCAGATCGATGAAATCTCCGAGCTCACTGAAGGCGATGATGTCCTCCATCTTCTCTTCGATCTCGGCTTCCGTCCATCCGCTGATTAACCCGCGCAGCACAATATTCCGGCGCCCGGTGGCCTCCCGTCGAAAGCCTATGTTGATGTTGAAGAGAGCGTCGACCTTGCCTTCGATCGCTATGCTTCCCCCGGAGGGTTCGTAGATTCCATAGAGCACCTTGAGAAGCGTGGTTTTGCCGGCTCCGTTCGGGCCGACAAGGCCTAACCGATCCCCGGCACGGAGTTCGAAACTGACGCCATCGAGCGCCTGCACGAACTGCTTTCGGCCCGAGCCCTCAATTCTACCGCCAGGCCCACCCACGCGCCGATCCGGAGCGGACAGGGTCAGCTTGTCGTGCAGCTTGTAAACAAGGCTGACATTATCCAGCTTGATAGAGACCATGGAAAAACTCAGATGAGGAAGACGACTTGTTTGCGATATCGGCCGAGCAGCAGCAATGCTATCGCCCAGGTAACCAAGGATGCCATGATGGTTACGGCGAAAGCATGGGCTGGAAATTCTCCATTTATGACCGGCAGACGGACGATCTCCAGGAAATAAGTGAAGGGGTTCCATTCGTAGGCATATTTCTGGACAGGGTCTTGGCCCTTGTTCATCCAGAAGACAGGCGTGAAGAACATGCCGACGCGCAGCAGGTTGCCAACGATGAACTGGCTGTCAGGGAAAAAGGCTCCAAGAAACGCGAAGACAGTGATGAGAGGGGGAGTGGCGAACAAGATCAGGAACAATCCTGCCAGGGACCACAGCCATGGCATGCCGAGATGGGAGCCGCTGAATAGTAGAATGACAACGCAACCTACGATCGCATAGCCGGCCCTAATAATAGACTGCAAAGCCAATCGCATGACATACACAAACAATGGCAGCGTCGTACCTTCGATGAAGCTCTCCTCGCGTTGAAAGAGCGCCACGCTCATGGACATTACTTCCATCAGGTAGAACCACACCAGAAGGCCGATCGCGACATAGGCGGCATAACCAGCGGCATCCTTGCCTGCGGGCTGGAACACGAAAACAAACGTTCCCACAAAGGCAACGTAGTTGACCAAGAGCCAAAGCGGCCCGAGTGTCGTGCGTCTGTGCTGGTCGCCAATGTCTTCATGGGCCAGCGCGACCCAGACCCGGTGTAATTTCATGGCTTTTGAGATGTCGTCAAAAGCGCCGTTTAGTGCCGCAATCATAGCTGGGAGTGTCGCAATCTGTTGTTTCGGCGCATTATCCTTCGCTGGCCATAGCGAACCACCAAGCCCCTCTCTAATAGTCATTTCGATGGGCATATGGCAACGCATTGCGTCGTAACGAGGTCTAAAGCAGAGTCAACTGCGGCAAAACTGGACACATGCTGATGACGTGCGGTCGTTTGTAAGCAATGTCTAATGCCGGCCTCGCAGCAGTTTTCCGCGAATGGGCTTCATGCTTTCCGTTGACCACTCGTTCTCCACAAAAAAAACATCTGGCTATGCCTCGTCCCCCGCAGTATGCGATACAGCAGGCGGGGGCCGGAGATGCTACTTGGAAGTGTACGAATGATTCTCGTGTTCACACTTTGCTGGTGGTTTCGCCGACAGCCCGGAGTTTAGTACTGCCTAATGAATACTTCCCTGGAAGCTGTGTTCGGACTCAGGCCCGGTATGCGGCGCGCCTTCATCATGGTCCAGGACGTGGTCATGGTCCTGGTCGCGGTCGCGCTCAGCCTCGTCCTGTCGCGGTCGGATCTTTCGTTCGGGGCGCTCTCCACGGAGGGGCTTGTCACCTGGGCAAGCATCGTGCTCATCAGCCATCTTCTGTTCAGATATTGCGGCCTCTACACCACGGTCTGGCGCTTCGCCTCGACGCCCGATTTCTTCAACATCCTGAAGAGCTGCGCGATCCTGACATTCGTGCTCTACGCCGTTTCGCTGGTCGTGCGTTCCTTCCAGCCCGTCGCGGGCCTCAACGAGCGCCAGTTCATCGTCTTCCTGCTCGTATCCTTCACCATCATCTCGGCGCCCCGGCTGTTCTACCGCTTCCTGCGTGACGGCGCGAGCTGGGGTATTTTGAACGGCAAGGCCGACAAGACACGGACCAAGCAAGCCCTGTTCGTCGGGCGGCTGGGCGAGGCCGACCTCATCATTCGTTTCACACGCACGGCGCAGCCCGCCGAGCATTCCATCGCCGGCATCATGGCGACCGAGCGTGGCGCGCCGCTGGGCACGCGCATTCAAGGGGTTCCGGTGGTGGCGACCCGGCCGCGCCTGATCGATGTCCTGGAGGATTATGCGACCGGCAGCAAGAGCCTCGATCTGCTGATCTTCGGCAGCGGCGCCGAGCATGAGATCGAGGAATATTCCGAGCTGGTCCGCGTCGCGCGTCACGGCGACATTGGGGTCGTGCAGTTCGCGGGGCTTTCGCAGGTGGGCCAGGACGGAAAGCTCGTTCTCGATGCCGTCGAGATGGAGACGATCCTGCGCCGCCCGACGGTGGCGTCCGACATCGAGCGCATCGGCGCCTTCGTCGGCGGCAAGCGCGTCCTGGTCACGGGAGGCGCCGGCTCCATCGGGCGAACGCTGGTCAAGCGGTCGTTGGAGCTTGGAGCCGAGGCCGTGCTGGTCGCCGACAATTCCGAATTCGGCATCTTCCAGTTGAGCCAGTATGTCGACGAGAAGGACCATGATCGCCTCAAGGTCCGCATCGTTGATGTCGCGGACAGGCGCCAGATGACGCGCGTCGTCGCGGAGTTCAAACCCGACATCCTCTTCCATGCCGCGGCGTTGAAGCATGTTCCGTTGCTGGAGGAGAACTGGGAATCGGCCATCCAGACCAATGTTTTCGGCACGCTCGTCTGCGCCGAGGTCGCCGCCAGATGCGGCGTGGCGCAATTCGTCATGGTCTCGAGCGACAAGGCCGTCGATCCGACCTCCGTGCTCGGCATGACCAAGCGGGCCGCCGAACAGATCGTCAGCGCCTTGCATGGAACGCCGGCCGGCGAACCGGACGGGCGCCGCGCCGCCACCAAGTTCATCGCCGTGCGCTTCGGCAACGTCTTCGGCAGCAATGGCTCGGTGGCGACCATATTCCAGGCCCAGATCGAGGCCGGCGGGCCGGTCACCATAACGGACCGGCGCATGACGCGCTATTTCATGACTGTCGCCGAGGCCGTCGACCTCGTCATCATGTCGGCGGCCGATGCCGCGTCGCGGCCGGCCGACCAGGACTACGCCGTCTACATGCTCGACATGGGCAAGCCCGTGCCGATCGTCGAGGTCGCCGAAACGATGATCCGCATGGCGGGAAAAAGCCCCTATACGGACATCCCAATCCGCTTCACGGGCATCCGGCCGGGCGAAAAACTCCACGAGACCCTGCACGGCGAAGACGAGGAATTGGTCGAGCTCAGCATTGCCAAGATCTTTGGCCTCAGCACCGATGTCGCCCGGTGGTCGGATGTCCAGGCAGCACTCGCGGCGCTGCAGCAATCCATGAAGAGCCAGGACAAGGCGGCCTCGCTCACCATCCTGGCCGATCTCGACCGCGCGACGAAGACAAGGGCGAACGCGCAGCAGGACGCGGTCCCGAAGACGGCCGGGCAGGCGAGCTAAAGCAATTCCAGGAAAGTCTGTATTTCGTGGCTCGGAAAACCTCGCGCGCAAGGCGTTTGACATCGGTGGATAAGACAGATCTGCGCATTGCGGTCCTGATGGCCACGAAGGACGGCGCCGCCTTCATCGACGAGCAAATACAGTCGCTGCTCGCGCAGTCCCATCCTCTGATCGACCTCTGGGTATCCGACGACGGCTCCGTCGATGGTACGGCTGCCATCATCGAAGCCTGGAAGCCCCGCTGGGCAAAGGGTCGGATAAATTTGGTGGAGGGGCCGCGGCAAGGCTTTGCCGCCAATTTCCGGTCGATGATCCTCGACCCGCGCATCGATGCGGATTGTTACGCCTTCAGCGATCAGGACGATGTCTGGGAGCCCGACAGGCTTGAAAGCGCCCTTGGCTGGATGCAAGCATTCGACGCGGCGCAACCGCTGATGTTCTGCTCGCGAACCGCGACCATGACCGAAACCGGAAGCCTGGTCGGCCATTCGCCGCTGTTTGGCCGCCCGCCGACCTTCCGCAACGCGCTGGTGCAGAGCATTGCCGGCGGCAACACCATCCTGCTCAACCGTGCCGCGCGCGATCTGTTGGCCAGGGCCTCCGCCCGCACCGGTTTCGTCAGCCACGACTGGTGGGCCTATCTTGTTGTCACCGGCGCCGGCGGCGTCGTCCGCTACGATCCGCGGCCATTGGTACGCTACCGCCAGCATGCGGCAAACCTGGTCGGCGCCAATGCATCGTGGCAGGCGCGGATCTCGCGGCTCGGCCGCCTGTTCAAGGGCCAGTTCGCGGACTGGACCGATGTCAATCTTGCCGGCCTTGCCGTCAATCGCGATCTCCTTACGAAGGAGGCGCTGGCATGCCTCGACCTGTTCGCGAAAGGTCGGCAAGGCAGCCTTTTCCAACGCCTTGGCGCGCTGCGCAAAAGCGGCGTCTATCGACAGACTTTTGCCGGGACGCTCGGGCTCTATCTCGCCTTCGTGCTGCGTCGTATCTGAATATCGAGACGGCGTGGCGCGCTTGGTCAGGAAGGCGACCTCGTGCTACCGCGTGAAGCCCTGGCAGGGAGCCCTATCGGCCACTCATGAAGACAGACAAGAAAATCTTCGATCTCGCCGGTGCGGCTGTGCTGCTGGTGGCAACCTCTCCCATTCTGTTGCTTGCCATTCTTGCCGTCCGTGCATCGTCACCTGGCCCGGTGATTTTTTCCCAAACGCGGGTTGGCCGCGAAGGCGCGCTCTTTCGCTGCCACAAGTTGCGGACGATGTACCAGGGCACGCCATCCTTGCCCTCGCATGAAACCCCGGTGAGCGCCGTGACATCGGTTGGAAAGGGCTTGCGGAAATTCAAGCTCGACGAGTTGCCGCAGCTCTGGAATGTCCTGCGCGGTGAAATGAGCCTGGTTGGGCCGCGCCCCTGCCTGCCGACCCAGACGGAACTGATCGAATGCCGCAGGCGGCTGGGGGTTTTGCGGGCTCTGCCCGGGATGACAGGCTTGGCCCAGATCAGGGGCATCGACATGTCGAACCCGCAACTTCTGGCCGAAACCGATGCCACCTATCTCAGGACCGCGTCGTTCTGGCTCGACCTTCGGATCCTGTTTGGAACGCTCTATCGCGGCTGAACTGCCGCGCTATCTCGGTCAGCCGCTCCAGAGTGCTGGTTTCCGGCGCCCAGCCTTCCGAGGCAAGCAGCGAAGGGTCGCATATCTGTGTCGCGGTCAGGCTGTCCCAGACCGCCCGCTTGCCAAGCAGTAAGGCGGCCGCCCGCATCGGCCCGGCCGGCACTGTCATCAGGCGCGTGGGCCTACCGAAACCGCGGCGAAAGGCACCGATGATGGCAGCGACGGAAACCGGCGGCACGTCGCTGGCGGTATAGATCTGACGAAGCGGCTGCGAATGGCAAAGCAGATGCCACACCGCCCGTGCCGCCGATTGCGATGACAGCAGCGAGCGGTTTGCCGTCAATGCGCCTGTCGGCATCGGCAGAGCCGTATCGGCGAGCCGCATCAGCGTCACCAGGTTTCCTTTCATGCCGATCCCGTAGACTGGAGGCAGCCGCAATATGGCGGCGTCTGTGCGGCCATGCGAGGCATAGGCGCCCAGCACCGCGATTTCCGCTTCGCGCTTCGAGCGCCCGTAGGCGTCTTGCGGTTCGGGGACCGTGTCTTCGTTGATCGTTGCGCTGGCACGCGCGCCGATCACGGCCCGGACCGAGGAAAGATGGATGAACCGTCCGCTTGCCTGCGTGGCTGCGGCATGCGCCAAACGTGCGCTCAATTGCGCGTTGGCTGCCAGAAAATCGGCTTCGGTGGCATTGCCCTGGTCATTGTTCAGACCCGCGCAATGGACGATATCCGTAACGTCCCTGGTCAGCGCCAGGAAAGCCGCGGCCGGTGCATCGAACCCCGGCATCGGCACGGCGTCGGACCCCGCATCTAGTCTCTCCGGCTGGCGGGAGGCGAGGCGAAGCTCAACACCGGCCTCACGAAGCCGATGGACCACCTGACGGCCGATGAAGCCCGTCGCGCCTGTAACCAGGACTTTCATCGTCTTGCCCGGACCGGCTATTGGGCGACTGGCGGAGATGCCAGGCCTTCCACTGCTGGAGCGGCGTGGCCTTTCGCAGGTGACATCGCCTGGATTTCCACCAACGCAGCTTGGCGCCCACAGGCAAGATATGTTCCCGACACCAGGAAGACCATGAAGACCGAGTCCAGAATGTCATGGCCGATCAGGATGCCCGTCATTCCGGCGGTCAGATAGGTGATCACGACGGCGACAATCATGGTGGCGCCAAACCGCTCGATCGGATCGGTGCTGTCGCGAAGGACCCGGGCGGCATTTCTGGCGGCAACCACAAAGATCGCCGCCAGCGTCACCGCACCCAGGATCCCGGCCTGCACCAAGGCGGTCAGGAAGCCGTTGTGGAAATGATTGAAACCTTCATCCATCCCGAACTGATCCTGAAAGCCCTGCTTGATCAGAAGCCGGGTGGCACCCACTCCATGTCCGAAAAATGGCATCTCACGAAATGCCTTCAGCCCGATATCCCAAAGGGCGACGCGCGATCCCAAAGCTGTCGCGTAGTCACCGTGGGCCGCCAGCGCATCCCAGTCGGAGTGCAGAAATTCGACACGCCCCGCTATCGTCTGGAACCCGAAAACCGCGATCGTGACGGCGATCGCGGCCAGCAGCAAAAGCACGCGAACGGCATTTCTACCTCTCAGCCTCTGCTGGTTGATCAGCAGAACGGCGATACCGGCAATCAGCAGTGCCAGCCAGACAATGCGCGTACCGGAGTAGACGATGGCGATCGTTCCGCCGAGTGCGGCGCAGATGAGGGCGATCCTGTATCTCTCTATGCCGGATAGTGCAGCGGCCACGCAGGTTACCACCGCAAGGCAGAGGACCTCAGCGAAAACGATAGCATTCCCGGCCCCGCCCTCGGCGCGTATACCAAGCCGATACTGCTGGTAGACCGCCAGCAGCAACGCGCCAAAACAGGCCGCCATGCTGGCCAGCACAATGATGCGGACGAGCATTGTCTTTTGCGAAATGCTCCAGGTCGAATAGGAGATGGGAAAAAACAGAAAGGTGATCAGCGGGATAAGATGCCGCGCGTCCTTGACGATCGCGTGGTTGACGAGGGACGCCAGGACATTGCTTGCGCAATAGGCATAGATCGCGATCGTCAGCGCCATCATCGCCCGGTCGACATTGAAGCGTCTTCTCTTCAACGCAATCAACAGGACGGACCACAGGCCGCCACCATTGAACGCGAAGCTGACCACCGATCCCAGGACCGGAGGGGAAAAGAAGCAGAGAATGGAGAAGTAGATATTGATCCGCGAAGGCGTGAATTGCTGCCTTATGGATGAAAGCCGGTTCAATTTTCGGACCTGCTATCCAGAGAAATTTTATGCGGCACATCGTGTTTGGTCAAACCGAATGCGCTCGCCTCGAAACTGCCCCATGCTTCATCACGCACTTGCCCGCTCTCGAAAAGCGTATAGCGGCTGGGTCGCTGTTTCGATAGTGCGCCAGGATCGATTGCCGCCGAAATCCCGCAGTCGGGCCCAACTGACCCCTGCAGCGTCGCTGCAGCGTCCCTTACAGGCAATATTTTCCCTGCCTTTTCCCGGCCGGAGGGCTTTCAAGCAGAAATTTCCGGGTTTTGCCACAAGCATGGAAAATTCATTCCCGAACGGACTGCTGCCGGGCTCGTCTTGCATTGTTCTGGGCCGCGACGATCTGCTAGAACGCCCGCACGAAACACTTTGTCCAGAAGCGAAGCTTGAACCGGGCGCAAAAGGCTCGATGATTTGATGCAGGATCTTCTGTTGCAAGGCATGAGAGAACGCTCACGGTCCATGATATCAGCGCTTACGCATCTGCAGCGGCTTGAAGCCGAATCCATTCACATATTCCGCGAGGTCGCGGCCGCCTTCGCCAAGCCGGTCATGCTCTATTCCGTCGGCAAGGATTCGTCGGTGCTGATGCATCTGGCGATGAAGGCGTTCTATCCGGCCAAGCCGCCATTCCCCTTTCTTCACGTCGACACCACCTGGAAATTCCGCGAGATGATCGCATTTCGCGATCAGATGGCGCAGAAGTTGGGCTTCGACCTTCTGGTTCATGTCAACGAAGACGGCGTGCGCGACAACATCAATCCGTTCGATCATGGTTCGAACACCCATACCCATGTGATGAAGACCGTGGCGTTGCGCCAGGCGCTCGACAAATACGGCTTCGATGCGGCCTTTGGCGGCGCCCGTCGCGACGAGGAGAAGTCGCGCGCCAAGGAGCGCATCTTCTCTTTCCGCAATGCCCAACATGTATGGGATCCGAAGAACCAGCGGCCCGAAATGTGGAAGATTTTCAACACACGTATCGCGCAGGGAGAATCGATCCGCGTCTTTCCCTTGTCGAACTGGACCGAACTCGACATCTGGCAGTACATTCTGCAGGAAAACATCCCGATCGTACCGCTCTATTTCGCCAAGCAGCGGCCGGTTGTCGAACGCGATGGCATGTTGATCCTCAAGGACGATGATCGCATGAAGCTGCTGCCTGGCGAGGTCGTGGAGGACCGGTTGGTGCGGTTCCGCACGCTTGGCTGCTATCCGCTGACCGGCGCCATCGAATCCGACGCCGACACGCTCGAAGCCATCGTTGGCGAGATGCTGACGGCACGCACATCCGAACGGCAGGGTCGCCTGATCGACCGCGATGAAGCCGGTTCGATGGAAAAGAAGAAGCGCGAGGGGTATTTCTGACCATGCGCCACATCATGGCAAAAAGCCTCGCTCCCACGGACGGCGTCCGCGATTATCTGTCCGCGCAGGAGAAGAAATCGCTGCTGCGCTTCCTGACCTGCGGTTCGGTGGATGATGGCAAGTCGACGTTGATCGGACGCCTGCTGTCCGACACCAAGCAGATTTTCGAGGATCAGCTCGCCGCGCTCGAACGCGATTCGCGCAAGCACGGCACGACGGGCGACGACATCGACTTCGCGCTGCTGGTCGACGGCCTAGAGGCTGAGCGCGAGCAGGGCATCACCATCGACGTCGCCTACCGCTTCTTCGCCACGCCAAAGCGCAAGTTCATCGTCGCCGACACGCCCGGCCACGAACAATACACCCGCAACATGGCGACCGGTGCCTCGACCGCCGATCTGGCGATCGTGCTGATCGATGCCCGGCAGGGGGTGCTGCGCCAGACAAGGCGCCATTCGATCATCGCCTCGCTGCTCGGCATCCGCCACATCGTGCTGGCGGTCAACAAGATCGATCTCGTCGATTTCGACCAGGCGGTCTTCGACGGGATTGTCGAGGACTACGGACAGTTCTCGCGCGATCTCGGTTTCCAGACCATCGCGCCGATCCCGATGTCGGCCCGCTACGGCGATAACGTCAGCGCCCGCTCCCAAAACACGCATTGGTATTCCGGCCCGACGCTGATCGAGCATCTCGAAACCGTCTCGGTCGACGAAGCCACGGCCGAGTTGCCGTTTCGCTTTCCGGTTCAGTACGTCAACCGCCCCAATCTCGATTTTCGCGGTTTTGCCGGCACCATTGCGTCCGGTACCATTGCGCAGGGCGACGAGGTCGTCGTCGCCAAATCGGGCAAGTCCTCGCGTGTCAAACGCATCGTCGCCTACGGCGGCGATCTCAAACAGGCGGTGGCCGGCCAGGCCATAACGCTCGTCCTTGACGACGAGGTCGAGGTTTCCAGGGGCAACATGCTGGTTTCGCCGGCCGCACGGCCGCAGGTCGCCGATCAGTTCGCCGCCAACATCGTCTGGTTCGACGAGCACGCGCTTCTGCCGGGCCGGTCTTACATCCTGCGCACCGAGACCGATCAGACCAGCGCCACCGTCACCGACTTGAAATACCGCATCAACGTCAACGACTTTGCCCATGAGGCGGCCAAGTCGCTTGAGATGAATGAGGTCGGTATCTGCAACATTTCGACGCGGGCGCCGATCGCCTTCGATCCGTTTGGCGAGAACCGTACCACTGGCGCCTTTATCCTGATCGATCGCATCAGCAACGCCACGGTTGGCGCAGGCATGATCGTGCACTCGCTGCGTCGCGCCGAAAACATCCATTGGCAATCGCTCGATGTCGGCAAGCGCGTGCGCGCCGACATGAAGAACCAGCGGCCCGCCGTGTTCTGGTTCACCGGGCTTTCGGGCTCCGGTAAGTCGACCATCGCCAACCTGTTCGAGAGGAAGCTGTTCGCCACTGGCCGCCATACCTATATTCTCGATGGCGACAATGTCCGTCACGGTCTCAACCGCGACCTCGGATTCACCGACGCCGATCGCGTCGAGAACATTCGCCGCGTCGCCGAAGTGGCCAGGCTGATGGCCGACGCCGGGCTGATCGTCATTGTCTCCTTCATTTCGCCGTTCAGCGCCGAGCGGCGCATGGCCAGGGAATTGATGGCAGATGGCGAGTTCATCGAGGTGTTTGTCGACACGCCGTTCGAGGAATGCGCCAGGCGTGATCCGAAGGGCCTCTACGCCCGCGCGCTGAATGGCGAGATCAAGAATTTCACCGGTGTCGATTCTCCTTACGAGGCACCGGAGAAACCGGAGATCCATCTGAAGACGCTCGGCAAGTCGGCTGAAGAGATGGTAGATGCCCTGGAACACTGGCTGAACGAGCGTGACATTGCCGAAGACCAATATGACAATGGCGGCGGCATCTGACGACACGTCGATGCTTGAAATCTTCGAGCGGCTGGCGCTAGCCGCCGGGCGCGAGGTCATGCGTGTGTTTCACGCCGGCTGCGCGGTCGACAGCAAATCGGATTCCTCGCCGGTGACCGAGGCGGACCGCGAGAGCGAGAAGATCATTCTCGCCGGCCTGCGCGCGGAATTCCCCGACATTCCCTGCGTGGCCGAGGAGGAAGCGGCGGCCGGTGTCATGGCGGGCGAACTTGGCGAGGCCTTCTTCCTCGTTGATCCGCTTGACGGCACCAAGGAATTCGTCAACCGGCGCACCGACTTCACCGTCAACATCGCGCTTGTCCGCCATGGCGTGCCGGAAGTCGGCGTCGTCTTCGCGCCATGCAGCGGCCGCTTCTTTTCCGGTCTGCCGGGCAGGGCGGAAGCCCTCGAAGTCGATGGCGACTATCAGATCGTTTCTCGCCGGCCGATTTCCGTGAGAACGGCCGCGACGCCGCTGGCCGTGGTTGCCAGCCGCTCGCACAATACCCCGGAAACCGAAGCCTATATTCGCGACCTTGGTGCCGCCGAAATCGTCTCGGTCGGTTCGTCGCTGAAATTCTGCCTCCTCGCCAATGGCGAGGCGGATGTCTATCCGCGCTTCGGCCGCACCATGGAATGGGACACGGCGGCGGGTGACGCGGTGCTGCGTGCCGCCGGCGGCACGACACGCACGCTGGACGGCAAGCCCTTGGCCTATGGCAAGCGTAACCAGGGCGATGACGAGGACTTCGCCAATCCGCATTTCATCGCCAGCGGCAGGATTGCAACCGGAGGACGTATCGAACGTTGAGGTGCCTCCGTCGATGACCTATCCTGTATCGGCGTTCCCTGAGTCGGTAGTTGAATGTCCTTTTTTCAGAAATGCCATACCGTCATTTTGGGCGGGTTTCCGGTATGGACCAGCAGTCGTGACGAAATAGTCCTTAGGATGTTGCTGGGCCTCTACGCCCTCTCTCCCGCCCTTTTCGTCTTCATCGAAATGTCTCCGACGGCCCTGGCACTTGTCGCGGGTGTCATGGGCGCTCTTGCCCTTTTGACGAAGGGTGCACGCTTTGGCCGGGCAACGACAGGCCTTGCCGTCACTCTGGCCCTGTTGTCCGGCTTTGTCCTGTCGAGCGCCCTGTGGTCGGTCAACCCGAGCCGCTCTCTCATGGCGGCGAAGGACGTCTTTGGCTACTCGGTCGCCGCCATCCTGCTGTTCGAGTGCATTCTGGCGCTTCCGAGCGCTCAACGCGACCGGCTCGCGCGGGTCTCATTGGTCGGCATGCTGATCGGCCTGGTGTCGGTGATGGGTTGGGAACTGTATTTTGCGTTTTTGACCGAAGATCCACGATTTGTGGGAAATGTTTTCACCCTCCACAAGATCACGGTCTACGGAGCTTTTTTTGCCGTCATATTTCTTACCCAGCCGAGGCTGGTCTGGAAGGGGCTCGCGGCTCTCTTTGCCGTGCTGACATTGTTCTACGGTCAATCGACCGGCGTCAATCTGGCGATTGTCTTCGTGGCGGCGATGTTTGTCATGCCCGCGAAATACCGCCAACACGCCTTGGTCGGATTCTTCGCCGTCTACCTGTCTCTTGCCCTGATCGCCCCCTTCGTCGTCTCGCCGCTGTTCGCCTACCTCAAAACGACGGGATTGCTGACTTTCTATCCAGGAACGTTCGCCGCGCGCCTTGATCTTTGGCAGATGATCTCGCCCCACATTGCGGAGCAGCCGTTTCTCGGCCATGGCGCCAATACGATGAGAAACGCGGTCGGGGTAGTCGTGAGTCCAACATATTATGCGCAGATGGATCTCCCAAGCGCACACAATATCGTATTCGATTTGTGGTACGAGTTGGGAGCGTTGGGCATCATTGTGTACGGGCTGCTCCTGGGAGCGATCATAAGAATGATCGGCGGTTTGAGCGGCCCCGGACATTTCATAGCCAGCAGCTACCTGATCATAGCTGTGGTCGAACTGTCGGTCGACCATCGGATCTGGTTGTCATGGGTGCTGGGCACTTTGGTCTTCACAGCGGGCATCTGCATATTGCAGTGCCGTTCCGTGACCCGGCCGGGAATGGAAGACCGGATCGCAAGACGCGCGGCGAGCTTCTCAAAATAACGGCGCGAAGCGCACGTCCTGCGCCCCGCCACCCTGTGCCGACGAGGTGTCGGCCTTCTGGTATCCGACGCCTATTCGGCCGCGGCCTGCGCCGAGTTCGAGCCGATATAGTTGCGGATCGTTTCGATGATCCGGTCTTGGTCGGTCTCGCTGAGATAGGGATGCATCGGCAGGCAGAGGATACGTTTCGGCAGGTCCTCCGAAACGGCAAGACCGGTCGGTGTGCGCGGATAGTCGCGATAGGCGATCTGCTCATGCAGCGGCTTGACGTAGTAGATGACAGACGGGATGCCCTTTTCGCTCAGATGCGCTCTAAGGCCGTCGCGTTTGGGCGTTTCGATCGCGTATTGCGCCCAGGCCGAGCGGCTGCCATCCAGGTTGCGGGCGGCGGTGACGATGTCGCCGAGGCCTTCTGCGTAGCGCTGGGCTACCACCTGCCGCGCCACCATTTCTTCCTCGAGGATAGCGAGCTTCTCGATCAGGATTGCCGCCTGCAGCGTGTCGAGCCGTGAATTGATGCCGACGCGGATGTTGTCGTACTGCGTCTCGCCCTTGCCGTGGAAAGCAAAGGAACGCAGCGCGTCGGCCAGAGCATCGTCATTGGTGAACATCGCGCCGCCGTCGCCATAGCAGCCGAGCGGCTTGGCCGGATAGAAGCTGGTCGAGCTGACATGGCCGAACGCGCCGCACATCCTGCCTTCTAGCGAGCCACCCATGGACTGGGCGGCATCCTCGATCACCAACAAGCCTTCGCGATTGGCGATAGCCATGATCGCCTCATAGTCGGCGGCAAGACCGAACAGGTCGACGGGGATGATCGCCTTCGGCTTCAGTCGGCCTTCCTTCTTGATGGCCGCGATCGCCGCCTCGAGGCTGGCGATGTCGATGTTGTAGGTCTTCGGATCGACATCGACGAAAACCGGCTCGGCCTTGGCCAGCGCCACCACTTCTGCCGTGGCGGCGAAGGTGAAGCTCGGCACGAACACTGCGTCACCTGGGCCGATGCCGGCGGCAAACAGCGGCAAAAGCAGTGCGTCGGTGCCGTTGGCGCAGGCAACCACGTGCTTGACGCCGACATAGGCGGCGAGCTTCTTCTCGAATTCGGCGACCTGGGGGCCAAGGATGTAGCGGCCATCCTCGACGACGTGGTCGATCGCGGCTTTCAGCCGGTCGCGGATTCGTTCGCGCTGCGCGCCAAGATCGATGAACTGCATGTCGGCCTCAATACCTGCCAATAACCGGCCCGCTGGTACCAGACTTGGCGCGGCTGAAAAAGCCGGCTGCGGACCGGGCATCGGGTGCAAGTGTCGCAGCCCGTTACCGTGTTTCGCCGGCGCATTGCCCCAAAAAGCCCGGAATCCGGGATTGGCGGTGCAATTCAGGCCATTTTTATCGCGGTTTTCCGGCGCATCGAAACATAAAGTGATCGCGCTGGAGAGTCGATCAGCCGATCTCGTGCCGCCAGGGCGGATTGGCGCCGGCTCGTGATACCGTCACGGCCGCCGCCTTGGCGCCGAGCGCCAAGGCCTTGCGGATGGCATCTTCGGACAGGCCGGAAATCGCGGCCTTCGTCAACAGGCCTTGCTCATGCAGGGAGGCAAGGATGCCGGCGTTGAACGTGTCTCCGGCGCCGACGGTGTCCACCACCTTCACCGTCTCCGGCATGACTGTGACACGGTGTTGCTTGCTGTAGCCAACGGCACCTTCGCTGCCATGCGTGACGACGATCAGCTTCGGGCCGCGGTCGAGCCAATTGCGCACGACATCCTCGTGCGAACCGGCTTCGCCGAACCAGTTTAGGTCTTCGTCCGACAGTTTGACGATGTCGGCCATCGCCATCATCTCCCGGATGCGTCCGAGGTGCTTGGCCTTGTCGGGGATGAAGTTCGGCCGGATGTTGGGATCGAGCATCATCACTCGGGCCTCATGCTCGCGCCGCATGAATTCCTCATAGGCCGAGCCAGCCGGCTCCGAGATCAGGCTGATGGCGCCGAACAGCATCGCCTCGATCTCGCCGCCGAGTTGCGGCAGGTCATCGATGGTCAGCATGCGCCCGGCGGTGTTCTCGTCATAGAAGGTGTAGGTCGCCTGGCCGTTGTTCAGCCGCACGAAGGCCAGTGTCGTCGGCCGGGGCGAGGTGTGCGCGTAGGTTGAACTGACCTTGCTTGCCCCGAGCGCCTCCCTGAACTGACCGCCGAACAGGTCCGACGACAGGCCCGAGAAGAAGCCGGCCGGCGCGCCGAGCCGGCCGAGCGCGATCGCCGTGTTGAAGACAGCGCCGCCGACATAGGGAGCAAAGGCCGGCTCACCCTGCGTGGTGGTGCGCGGCAGCATGTCGATCAAGGCTTCGCCGCAGCAGAGGATCATGGCTTCTTGGTCTCCGGCGGATAGATCACGCCCTTGCGGATGATGATGTTGGCGTAAAGCCGCGGCTCGCTTGTCGCGACGATGGCATGCGCAGATTTGACCCGTGCATAGAAGTCGGCGCCGGCCAGCGCAACCACCTTGCGGCCCGGCGCGCGTTTGGCGCAGATCGCCTCCATTTCACGATGGACAGGATCGGCAAGCGACGGATCGCCTTTCACCGAGGCGCGAAACAGCGCCTCCGGAACGACATCGTCGACCGGAAGCAGCGTAAGTACCGCGTCGAGTACGGGAATGAGGGCATGGCCGTCGGTCCGGATGAGGCGCCTTGCCTGGTCCTGCGCCGGATAGTTCCCGTCGACGAGGGCAATCTCGTCACCATGGCCCATGGCGCGCAATGTTGCCAGAAGCTCCGGACCAAGCAGCGCCGGAATCCCGATCAGCATTTCAGGCGCTCCTGGAGATCGTCGTCGAACCGATCAGGAAGCGTTCGGAAAGCGGCAGGCTGGCGCCGCCGAGCGCCCGGGCATGGATGCCCACGCTTCCCTCGCGGACAGCCGGAAGTTTCAGCCCTTCGCCGTCGATCGCGGCGATTGCCGTCACCACCGCCTCGACCAGCCTGTGGCGCACGGCCTTCGGCATCCAGCCGTCGATCACCGCGGCCTCGAAATCGATGACCGAGGACGCTGCGACGATGGCGTAAGCAAGCGCCTGCGAGGCGCTGGCGATCCACTCGTCGAGTTCGGCGCCGATCTCACCCCAATCCTCGGGTGAGGTCCACAGATAAGACGCCTCGACGCCACGCGCGTTGAGTGTTTTTTCGAGCATGGCGATCGAGGCCACGTCGATCAGCTGGGTCGGCTTTCCATCTGGCCCGGGCACGGGCATGGAGCCGAGCGCGCCGGCATTGCCGGTGGGGCCGCCGAAGAGCCGGCCGTTGAGCACGATGCCGCCGCCGGCAAAGGCGCCGATGTAGAAATAGACGAAGTCCCGTGCCGCGCCCGTCTGGCCGAAGACCAGTTCGGCGCCGCAGGCGGAGGTGGCATCGTTCTGCAGATAGACCGGAAAATCGCACTGCGCCTGGATGTCGCCCCTGATGTCGCGGTGGCGCCATTCGTCCATGACGTCGCGAGGCGCGCCGGCCGTGTCGGCCCAGTTCCACAGTTCGAATGGCATGGCGATGCCGAGTCCGGCAATGCGCTTGTCCTGCGTCGGTGTCAACTCGCCACGCATCGTCTTCATGCCCGCTGTGACGAACTCGACCGTCTCGCGTGGGGCAGGGTAGCGGTAGGAATGCTGCAGCATCGCGCGCACCTGCCCGAGGAAATCGATCAGCACGAGTTCGGCGCTGCGGCGGCCGATCTTGAGACCGATGAAGAAGGCGCCTTCGGGGTTGAGCGCCATGGGGATCGAGGGCTGGCCGATCTTGCCGCGCAAAGGCGCCTGGCGCACGAGCAGGCTCTCTTCCTCCAGTTCGCGCATGATGACCGAGACCGTCTGCGCCGAAAGTCCGGTCATGCGGGCGATGTCGGACTTCGCCAGACTGCCATGCTGGCGCACCAGCGAAAGCACCAGGCGCTCGTTATGGTCGCGCATGCCGCTCTGGTTGGTCCCGCGGTGAATGAGGCTCTCATTCGCTTCGGGCGAACCATGCCTCGCAGTGGCGGTCTCCACCCTGTTCCTCCCGTCGTTTCCCCGGCAATGCTTTTGGGCCAGAATGAGTGAAGCACGCAAGGCTGTCAATAATAAATAAGAGTGATTTAATTATTGACAGATGCCTTGGTCTGGTGTCTGTTTGATCGGGCATCCGCGCTGGGAGAAGTCGCTTGGATGTCGTACGGTGCCGGTTGGCCGGCATTCGAAAATGTTCCACTGGGAGGAAATCGTGACCAATACAAAATTGTTGAAGTCCACCGTTTTTGCGGCGGCCGCGCTGGGTCTGATGGCGTTCGCTTCGTCCGCATCCGCCGCTGGCGTCGGCGCCTGCCTGATCACCAAGACCGACACCAATCCGTTCTTCGTCAAGATGAAAGAGGGCGCGACCGCCAAGGCCAAGGAACTTGGCGTCGATCTCAAGACCTATGCCGGCAAGATCGACGGTGACAGCGAGAGCCAGGTGGCGGCGATCGAAAGCTGCATCGCCGACGGCGCCAAGGGTATTCTGATCACCGCCTCCGACACCAAGGGCATCGTGCCGACGGTGAAGAAGGCGCGCGATGCCGGCCTGCTTGTGATTGCGCTGGATACGCCGCTCGATCCGGTCGACGCCGCCGACGCGACCTTCGCCACCGACAATCTGGAGGCCGGCAAGCTGATTGGCGCCTGGGCGGCCGCTACACTGGGCGACAAGGCTAAGGACGCCAAGATCGGCTTCCTCGACCTGACCCCCTCGCAGCCGACCGTGGACGTTCTGCGCGACCAGGGCTTCATGATGGGCTACGGCATCGACGTGAAGGACCCCAACAAGATCGGCGATGAGACCGATCCGCGCATCGTCGGTCATGATGTGACGAACGGCAACGAGGAAGGCGGCCGCAAGGCGATGGAAAACCTTCTCCAGAAGGACAACACCATCAACGTCATCCACACCATCAACGAGCCGGCCGCGGTCGGCGCCTACCAGGCGCTCAAGGCCGTCGGCCTCGAAAGCCAGGTGCTGATCGTCTCGGTCGACGGCGGTTGCCCCGGCGTGAAGTCGGTCGCCGAAGGCGTCATCGGCGCCACCTCGCAGCAATATCCGCTGCAGATGGCCGCACTCGGCATCGAGGCGATCGCCGCCTTCGCCAAGGACGGCACCAAGCCGAAGCCGACCGAGGGCAAGAACTTCTTCGACACCGGCGTCAACCTCGTCACCGACAAGCCGGCCAAGGGCGTCAAGTCCATCGACACCAAGGAAGGCCTCGCCAAGTGCTGGGGCTGATACTGGCCTGACCGGAACAAAACCGATCGGCCGGGGGCTTGATCCCCGGCCGCATCGGGAGGACGATGCATCACTGTAAACGCGAATAATCCCGGCGGCAGACCGGAAGGCGTGGACGGCGTCAGCGCGTGGCTGAAGCCCTACGGGGAGGAAACATGGCTCAAGCTCAAGAATTCGAGAAGGTTCTCTCGGCCAGCGATACAAGCGTAGCCGCTTTCGACGATCACAAATCAGCCGTCAAGCGCATCCAGCATTTTCTGCATTCGACGCCGGCCGCGGTGCCGCTGATCGTGCTGCTTCTGTCGGTCATCATCTTCGGCATCGCGATTGGAGGACGGTTCTTCTCGTCCTACACGCTGACGCTGATCCTGCAGCAGATCGCCATCGTCGGCATTCTCGGGGCCGCGCAGACGCTGGTCATCCTGACTGCCGGCATCGACCTGTCGATCGGGGTGATCATGGTGATTTCGGCGGTGATCATGGGCAATTGCGCGGTCAGCTACGGCATGCCGAGCGTGCTCGCCGTGGCGATCGGGCTCGCCGCCGGTGCGGCTTGCGGGCTGCTGAACGGGCTGCTGGTCGCCTATATGAAACTGCCGCCCTTCATCGTGACGCTTGGCACCTGGAACATCGTCATGGCCACGAACTTCATCTATTCGGCCAATGAGACGATCCGCGACACCGACGTCGACAATCAGGCGCCGCTCCTGCATCTGTTTGCCCTGAGCTTCAAGGTCGGCACCGCGGTGCTGACGCTCGGTGTCATTGCCACGGTCGTGCTCGTGCTGGTTCTTTGGTACGTGCTCAACCACACCGCATGGGGCCGTCATGTCTACGCCGTCGGCGACGACCAGGAGGCGGCGAAGCTGTCGGGCATCCAAACCAAGAAGGTGCTGATGACGGTCTACGCCCTTGCCGGGCTGATCGCCGCTTTCGCGGCCTGGGTCTCCATCGGCCGCAACGGCTCGATCTCGCCGTCCGCCGCCGTCACCGACTACAATCTGCAGGCCATCACCGCGACGGTGATCGGCGGTATTTCTCTCTTCGGCGGCCGCGGCTCCATCCTCGGCACCTTGTTCGGCGCGATGATCGTCGGCGTCGTCTCGATGGGCCTCAACATGTTGGGCGCCGATCCGCAATGGAAAGTGCTGCTCACCGGCGTGCTGATCATCGGCGCCGTCGCCATCGACCAATGGATCAGAAAGGTTTCGGCATGACCCAGGAACCCATCCTCACCGCGCGCGGTCTGGTCAAGCGCTATGGCCGCGTCACCGCTCTCGACAATGCCGATTTCGACCTTTACCCCGGCGAAATCCTTGCCGTCATCGGCGACAACGGCGCCGGCAAGTCGTCGCTCATCAAGGCGATTTCCGGCGCGGCCGTGCCGGACGAAGGCGAAATCCGGCTTGAAGGCAAACCCGTCTCCTTCAAATCGCCAATGGAAGCGCGCGAAGCCGGCATCGAAACCGTCTACCAGAATCTCGCGTTGTCGCCGGCGCTGTCGATCGCCGACAACATGTTCCTCGGCCGCGAGATCCGAAAACCCGGCTTCGTCGGCCAGTGGCTTCGCATGCTCGACCGTCCGGCAATGGAAAAGCGCGCCCGCGACAAGCTCACCGAACTCGGCTTGATGACCATCCAGAACATCAGCCAGGCGGTGGAGACGCTGTCGGGCGGCCAACGCCAGGGCGTGGCGGTGGCCCGCGCCGCCGCTTTCGGCTCGAAAATGGTCATCATGGACGAACCGACGGCGGCACTCGGGGTCAAGGAGAGCCGCCGCGTGCTCGAACTGATCCTCGACGTGAAGAAGCGCGGCCTGCCGATCGTGCTGATCTCGCACAACATGCCGCACGTCTTCGAGGTGGCTGACCGTATCCACATCCACCGTCTGGGCCGTCGCCTGTGCGTCATCGACCCCAAGCAATACACGATGTCCGATGCCGTTGCCTTCATGACCGGGGCAAAAACGCCCCCGGAGGCAGCATTGGCGGCCTGAACTGCCAAGTTGCCGCAGGGTAAGCAGGCAGGGGTGTGCTCTAATCGATTGAAAACATGCTGCAATGCACTAGGATGGGCTGGGAGAAACGGTGAAAGCCGGTATGATCAGGCTAACCGAACGAGAGGCGATATGACATCCGGCATGACGATCGAAGCCCCCGCTCTCGACAATCCCGATCCCAAGACGCTCGCCGAAGAAGTCTTGATGTCGCTCAAATACCGGGTCGGCAAGGACACCACCGTCGCGACCCAGTACGACTGGCTGACCGCCTCGATCAAGGTCGTGCGCGACCGCGTCGTCGACCATTGGATGCAGGCGACCAAGGAAGCCTACGACCAGAAGGAAAAGCGCGTTTATTACCTCTCGCTCGAATTCCTGATCGGGCGTCTGATGCGCGACGCCTTTTCCAATCTCGGCCTGATGGAGAACATGCGTGAGGCGCTGTCGTCGCTCGGCGTCGATCTCGACCTGATCGCGGCGCTCGAGCCGGACGCCGCCCTTGGCAATGGCGGCCTTGGCCGGCTCGCCGCCTGTTTCATGGAAAGCATGGCGACCGTCGACATCCCCGCGCATGGCTACGGCATCCGCTATGCCAACGGCATGTTCCGTCAGGAAATCCATGACGGCTGGCAGGTCGAACTGCCCGAGACCTGGCTTGATCACGGCAATCCGTGGGAGTTCGAGCGGCGCGAGCGCTCCTTCGAAGTCGGCTTCGGTGGTTCGGTCGAATCGATCACCTCCAGGGAAGGTCGCCTCGAACGCCACGTCTGGAAACCGAGGGAGCATGTTCTGGCGGTCGCCTACGACACGCCCGTGGCCGGCTGGCGGGCCAAGCGCGTCAACACGCTGCGCCTTTGGTCGGGCATGCCGATCGACCCGATCCTGCTCGACAAGTTCAACGCTGGCGACCACATCGGCGCGCTGGCCGAAAGCAACAAGGCCGATGCGCTGTCGCGGGTGCTCTATCCAGCCGATTCCCACATGGCGGGGCAGGAGCTAAGGCTGCGCCAGGAGTATTTCTTCTCCACCGCTTCGCTGCAGGACATCCTGCAGCGGCATCTCAGCCAATATGGCGATCTCAGGTCGCTGCCCGACAAGGCGGCGATCCACCTCAACGACACCCATCCGGCGATCGCCGTGCCAGAGCTTATGCGGCTCTTGATGGATGTCCACGGCATGGATTTCGACCTCGCCTGGGACATCACGAAGCGCACCTTCGGTTACACCAACCACACGCTGCTGCCCGAGGCGCTGGAAAGCTGGCCGGTGCCGCTGTTCGAGCGGCTCCTGCCGCGCCACATGCAGATCGTCTACGCCATCAACGCGCAGGTGCTGCTCGAAGCCCGCGCCACCGATCAGTTCTCGGACGAGCAGATCAGCCGTATCTCGTTGATCCAGGAGAATGGCGACCGCCGGGTGCGCATGGGCAATTTGGCCTTTGTCGGTTCGCATTCGATCAACGGCGTGTCGGCGCTGCACACCGAGTTGATGAAGGAGACGGTCTTCGCCGACCTCCACAAACTCTATCCCGACCGCATCAACAACAAGACCAACGGCATCACGCCGCGGCGCTGGCTCATCCAGTGCAATCCGGGCCTCACCGCGCTTGCCCGCGAGGCGATCGGCGACCGCTTCATGGATGACATCGAGGCGATCAAGGGGCTCGATCCTCTCGCCGACGACTCTGCCTTCCGCGAAAAATTCGCCGCCGTGAAGCGCCAGAACAAGGTGAGGCTTGCCAATCTGGTCGCCGATCGCCTCGGCATCAGGCTCGACCCTTCGGCGCTCTTCGACATCCAGGTCAAGCGCATCCACGAATACAAGCGCCAGCTCCTCAACATCCTGGAAGCGATCGCGCTCTATGACCAGATCCGCTCGCATCCCGAGCGCGACTGGATGCCACGCGTGAAATTCTTCGGCGGCAAGGCCGCGCCCAGCTACCACAACGCCAAGCTGATCATCAAACTGGCCAACGATGTCGCCAGGGTGATCAACAGTGACCCTTCGGTGCGTGGCCTGCTGAAGGTCGTGTTCGTACCGAACTATAATGTCAGCCTGGCCGAGGTGCTGATGCCGGCCGCTGATCTGTCCGAGCAGATCTCGACTGCCGGCATGGAAGCGTCGGGGACCGGCAACATGAAGTTCGCGCTCAACGGCGCGCTGACCATCGGCACGCTCGACGGTGCCAATGTCGAGATCAAGGAGCATGTCGGCGACGACAACATCTTCATCTTCGGCCTGACCACCGAAGAGGTCGCCGGGCGGCGCAACAATGGCTACAATCCGCGCGGCGTCATCGAAGCATCCTCCGAACTGGCGCAGGCGGTCGCGGCGGTTTCGTCGGGCGTCTTCTCGCCCGATGATCCCAATCGCTACCGCGACCTCATCAATGGCCTCTACGACACCGACTGGTTCATGGTCGCGGCGGATTTCGACGCCTATGCCGCCTGCCAGCGCGACGTCGACGCCGTCTGGCGCAACAGCCCGGACTGGTACGCCCGCGCCATCCGCAACGTCGCCCGCGTCGGCTGGTTCTCCTCCGATCGCACGATCCGCCAATACGCGAAAGAAATCTGGAACGTGCCCGTCTGATGTGATTGCATAGGCCACAACGATGGCTGCAAAAACAAACACTTGGTGCCCGGGGAGGGCGACCGCCTGATGAGGAAGCCGCGCGCGACCGCTGCGACAAGCGGGCCGGACGGACTGGCGCCAGCCAGCGATGTTGAGGCGATTGTCGCCGGTACGCACGGCAATCCCTTTGCGGTTCTCGGTGTCCAGGAAGCCGGCAAGAGCCTATTCGCGCGCTGCTTCGTTCCGCACGCGCAGTCGGTCACCGCCTACACGCTGACCGGCATCGAGGCAGGCGAATTGACCAGGCGCGACGAAGCCGGTTTCTTCGAGGGCAAGCTGTCGATCAGGAAGCGCCAGCCGCTCCGCTATCACGCGCGCAATGCCGGCGGCGACTGGTGGCTGACCGATCCCTATTCGTTCGGTCCGGTGCTCGGGCCGATGGACGATTACTACATCGCCGAGGGTTCCCATCTCAGGCTGTTCGACAAGCTTGGCGCGCATGTCATCGAGCACGAGGGCGCCACCGGCGTGCATTTCGCGGTGTGGGCCCCAAATGCCAGGCGCGTCTCGGTGGTCGGCGATTTCAACGATTGGGACGGACGCCGGCATACGATGCGCGACCGCCGCGACACCGGCATCTGGGAGCTGTTCATTCCCGATATCGGTGCCGGCCGGCCCTATAAATACGAGATCATAGGTCCAGATGGCGTGAGATTGCCGCTGAAGGCCGATCCGTTCGCCTTCAAGTCGGAACTGCGCCCGGCAACCGCCTCGGTGACCGCGGTGCCGCCGGCGCATGCATGGGGTGACGAGGCACATCGCAATTACTGGCGCAACGCCGACCCTCGGCGCGAAGCCATCTCGATCTACGAGGTCCACGCCGGTTCGTGGCAGCTTCGAGACGACGGCACCTTCCTGTCATGGGATGAACTGGCCGACCGGCTGATCCCCTATGTGGTCGAGACCGGTTTCACCCACATCGAATTCCTGCCGATCTCCGAGCATCCCTATGACCCGTCCTGGGGCTACCAGACCACCGGCCTCTACGCGCCATCGGCCCGCTTCGGCGATCCGGACGGCTTTGCCCGCTTCGTCGATGGCGCCCACCGTGCCGGCGTCGGCGTCATCCTCGACTGGGTGCCGGCGCATTTTCCTGTAGACGAGCACGGTCTGGTCCATTTCGACGGCACCGCGCTCTACGAGCATGCCGACCCGCGCAAGGGCTTCCACCCGGACTGGAACACCGCGATCTACAATTTCGGCCGCCGCGAGGTGGTGTCGTTTCTCGTCAACAACGCGCTATTCTGGGCGGAAAAGTACCATGTCGACGGTCTTCGCGTCGACGCGGTCGCCTCGATGCTCTACCTCGACTATTCGCGCAAGCAGGGTGAATGGATTCCCAACGAAAAGGGTGGGCGCGAAAACCTCGAGGCGGTCAGCTTCCTGCAGAAGATGAACAAGGAGCTCTACGGACACCATCCCGGCGTCATGACCATCGCCGAGGAATCGACTTCATGGCCAAAGGTCTCGGCGCCTGTCCATGAAGGCGGGCTGGGCTTCGGCTTCAAGTGGAACATGGGCTTCATGCACGACACGCTGGAGTATTTTTCCAAGGAGCCGATTTTCCGCAAGCACCACCACAATGAGCTCACCTTCGGCCTGACCTACGCCTTCTCGGAGAATTTCGTGCTGCCGCTCTCGCATGACGAGGTCGTGCACGGCAAAGGCACGCTGCTGGGCAAGATGGCCGGCGACGACTGGCAGAAATTCGCGACCTTGCGTGCCTATTATGGCTTCATGTGGGGTTATCCCGGCAAGAAGCTGCTGTTCATGGGCCAGGAATTCGCGCAGCGCCGCGAATGGAGCGAAGCGCGCGCGCTCGATTGGAACCTGCTCGATTTCCGCCCGCATCGCGGCGTCTGGCAGACGGTGCGCGATCTCAACTATCTCTACCGTTCACGACCGGCCCTGCATGGCCGCGATTGCGAGGCGGAAGGGTTTTCCTGGCTGATCGTCGACGACAGCCAGAACTCGGTTTTCGCCTGGGTGCGCAGCGCTCCCGGCGGCAATCCGGTCGCCGTCATCTCCAATTTCACACCGGTGCCGCGCGACAATTATCGTGTGCCGCTGCCGACAGCCGGCAAGTGGCGCGAGATCATCAACACCGACGCTACCGAATATGGTGGCTCCGGCATGGGCAATGGCGGCATGGTCGAGGCAAGGGCGGAGGGCAAGAGCATCTCGGCAACGATGCTTCTGCCGCCGCTGTCGACGATCATGCTCGAACTCGCCGCCGACTGAACTCGTTAAGGCTGGTCAACGCATAAAGACGAGTAACTTGGGAGGGTATAAATGGCAGACTTGAAAAGAACCCAGCCGCTGGCCCGCGACGCCATGGCCTATGTGTTGGCGGGCGGGCGCGGCAGCCGCCTCAAGGAACTGACCGACCGGCGCGCCAAGCCGGCGGTCTACTTCGGCGGCAAGACGCGCATCATCGATTTCGCGCTCTCCAATGCATTGAACTCCGGCATCCGCCGCCTCGGCGTCGCCACCCAGTACAAGGCGCATTCGCTGATCCGCCACCTGCAGCGCGGCTGGAACTTCCTGCGGCCCGAACGAAACGAGAGCTTCGACATCCTGCCGGCCAGCCAGCGCGTGTCGGAAACGCAGTGGTATGAAGGCACGGCGGACGCCGTCTACCAGAACATCGACATCATCGAGGCCTATGGCCCCGAATACATGGTCATCCTGGCCGGCGATCACATCTACAAGATGGATTACGAGATGATGCTGCGCCAGCATGTCGATGCCGGCGCCGATGTCACGGTCGGCTGCCTCGAAGTGCCGCGCATGGAAGCGACCGGCTTCGGCGTCATGCATGTCGATGCCAAGGACAACATCATCGCCTTCGTCGAAAAGCCCGCCGATCCGCCCGGCATTCCGGGTAATCCGGAATTCGCCTTGGCCTCGATGGGCATCTACGTCTTCAAGACCAAGTTCCTGATGGAACAGTTGCGCCGCGACGCCGCCGAGCCGGGCTCCAGCCGCGATTTCGGCAAGGACATCATCCCCTATATCGTCACGCACGGTAAGGCGATCGCGCACCGCTTCACCAAGTCCTGCGTGCGTTCTACGGCCGAGAACGAGGCCTACTGGCGCGATGTCGGCACGGTCGATGCCTACTGGGAGGCCAATATCGATCTGACCGACGTGACGCCCGAACTCGACCTCTACGACCGCGACTGGCCGATCTGGACCTATGCCGAACTGAAGCCGCCGGCAAAGTTCGTCCATGACGAGGACGGCAGGCGCGGTTCCGCCGTGTCGTCACTGGTTTCGGGCGATTGCATCGTCTCGGGCGCCTCGCTGAAGAAGAGCCTGATCTTCACCGGCGCGCGCATCAATTCCTATTCGACGCTGGAAGAGGTTGTCATGCTGCCCGACGTTCATGTCGGCCGGAACGCAAAGTTGAAGCGCGTCGTCATCGACCACGGTGTAAGGATACCGGAGGGGCTGGTGGTCGGCGAAGATCCCGCGCTCGATGCCAAGCGCTTCCGCGTTTCGGAAAAGGGTATCTGCCTGATCACACAGGACATGATCAACAAGCTGTCACTTTAGGGTGTTTTGTGCATGTCGCAGTCCCAAAGCCGCTGCGCGGTTCCGGGCGACATGGACCAGGAGCGGATCGTTAAGCGCATGCATGTTCTGTCGGTCACGCCCGAAATCTTCCCGCTGATCAAGACCGGCGGGCTTGCCGACGTAACCGGCGCGCTGCCCATCGCCCTCGCGGCCAAGGGCGTGACCATGCGCACGCTCGTTCCGGGCTTTCCCATGGTGATGGGCGCCTTCAAGAAAAAGAAGGCCGTCTACCAGTACCCATTGCTGCAGGGCGGCAAGGCCTCGGTCCATGCCGTCGAGGTCGCCGGGCTCGACCTGTTCGTGCTCGACGCGCCGCATCTGTTCGACCGCCCCGGCGGTCCCTATGGCAACGCCTCGGGCGCCGATTGGCCGGACAATTGGCGGCGCTTCGCGGCGCTGAGCCAGGCAGGCGCCGATATCGCCGGCGGCGCCATATCGGGCTACCTGCCTGACATCGTCCATGCCCATGACTGGCAGTCGGCGATGACGCTGGCTTATATGCGCTACGGCAAAGCCGTTGGCATACCGTCGATGATGACCGTCCACAATCTCGCCTTCCAGGGCCAGTTCGGCGCCGGCATCTTCGGCGAGCTCGGCCTGCCGGCCGCGGCGATGGCACTCGACGGCGTCGAATATTATGGCGGTGTCGGCTTCCTCAAGGCTGGCCTGCAGGCCGCCTGGGCGATCACCACCGTGAGCCCGACCTATGCGCAGGAAATCCGTTCGCCGGAATTCGGCATGGGCCTCGACGGTCTCATCAACATGCGTTCAAGCGATCTCCATGGCATCGTCAATGGCATCGACACCGCCATCTGGGATCCGGCAACCGACAAGCATCTGGTATCGACCTATACGGCCGAAACGTTGAAGGCTCGCGCGCCCAACAGGGCCGCCGTCGAGGACCGTTTCGGCCTCGACCGCGACGGCAGCCCGATTGTCTGTGTCGTCAGCCGGCTGACCTGGCAGAAGGGCATGGACATATTGGCGACGGTCGTCGACGGCATCGTCGCGACTGGTGCCAGGCTGGCAATCCTCGGCTCGGGCGACGCCGGCCTCGAAGGCGCGCTGCTGGCCGCGGCCGCACGCCACCGTGGCCGCATCGGCGTGGTCGTCGGCTATGATGAGGGGCTGTCGCACATCATGCAGGGCGGGTGCGACGCCATCGTTATTCCCTCGCGCTTCGAACCTTGCGGACTGACTCAGCTTTACGGCCTGCGCTATGGCTGCGTGCCGGTCGTCGCCCGCACCGGCGGCCTCGCCGACACCATCATCGATGCCAATGAAGCAGCGTTTGGCGCCGGCGTGGCGACCGGGTTCCAGTTTGCGCCCAACAATGGCGGCGCGCTGCTCCACGCCATCCGCCGGCTGGCCGACGCCTACGGCAGTTCAGCAACCTTCGAGACCATCCAGCGCCAAGGCATGAAGAGCGATGTGTCGTGGGATCGAAGCGCCGAAAAATACGTCGAACTCTATCGCCTGCTGCTTTCGAAAAGGGTTGCCTGAAGCATGATACGCACCGTCCCCACCAAGCCCTATTCCGACCAGAAGCCCGGCACGTCGGGACTGCGCAAGAAGGTGCCGGTGTTCCAGCAGGAGCACTATGCCGAGAACTTCATCCAGTCGATCTTCGACGCGCTCGACGGATTTGCCGGCAAGACCCTGGTGATCGGCGGCGACGGCCGCTACTACAACCGCGAGGTCATCCAGAAGGCCATTGCCATGGCCGCAGCCAACGGTTTCGGCAAGGTGATGGTCGGGCAGGGCGGGATCCTGTCGACGCCGGCCGCTTCGCATGTCATCCGCAAATACAAGACCTTCGGCGGCATCATCCTGTCGGCCAGCCACAATCCCGGCGGCCCGCATGAGGACTTCGGCATCAAGTACAATGCCGGCAATGGCGGCCCGGCGCCTGAAAAGCTGACCGACGCCATCTTCGCCAAGACCAAGGCGATATCGAGTTTCAAGATCGCCGACATCGATCCGATCGACATCGATACGGTCGGGACCGTCAAGGCTGCGGGCATGACCGTCGAGATCATCGATCCGGTCACCGACTATGCCGAGCTGATGGAGAGCCTGTTCGATTTCGATGCGCTGCGCAAACTGTTCAAGTCGGGCTTTCGCATGCGCTTCGACGCCATGCATGCGGTGACCGGACCCTACGCCAAGGAAATCCTCGAGAACCGCCTCGGCGCACCGAACGGCACCTGCCGCAATTTCAAGCCGTTGCCGGATTTCGGCGGTCATCACCCCGATCCCAACCTGGTCCATGCCAAGCACCTCTATGACGAGATGATGGGACCGGATGCGCCGGATTTCGGCGCTGCATCCGATGGTGACGGCGACCGCAACTTGATCATCGGCAAGGGTATTTTCGTCACCCCGTCGGATTCGGTCGCCATGCTCGCCGCCAATGCCCACCTGGCGCCGGGCTACAAGGACGGGCTGAAAGGCATCGCCCGTTCGATGCCGACCAGCGGTGCCGCCGACCGCGTTGCCCACAAGCTCGGTATCGGCATGTACGAGACGCCGACCGGCTGGAAGTTCTTCGGCAATTTGCTCGACGCCGGCATGGCGACGATCTGCGGCGAAGAGAGTGCCGGCACCGGCTCCAACCATGTCCGCGAAAAGGACGGTCTGTGGGCGGTGCTCCTGTGGCTCAACATCCTGGCCGCACGCGGCGAAAGCTGCAAGCAGGTCGTCACCGAGCACTGGGCGGCCTATGGGCGCAACTACTATTCGCGGCACGACTATGAGGAGGTCGAGAGTGAGCGCGCCAATGCGCTGGTCGACGACCTCAGGGCCAAGCTCGGCTCGCTGCCGGGAACCAGCGTTCGTGGCCTGAAGATCGCCAACGCCGACGATTTTGCCTATCACGACCCGGTCGACGGCTCGACGAGCGAGCACCAGGGCATAAGGGTGTTGTTCGAAGGCGGCTCACGCGTCGTCTTCCGGCTTTCGGGCACCGGTACGTCAGGCGCGACCCTGCGCGTCTACATCGAGCGCTACGAGCCGGATAAGTCGAGGCACGATCTCGACACACAGGAGGCGCTCGCCGATCTCATCGCCGCCGCCGACGACATTGCCGGGATCAAGGGCCACACCGGCCGCAACAAGCCCAGCGTGATTACTTGAGAGCGGTGGATGAGGCCTTCCCTTCTCCCACAACGGGAGAAGGGAAGGCGCGCGCATGACGTCGCTCGGCGCCACCATCACCCCCGAAGGCATCCGCTTCGCCGCATGGTCCTCGTCGGCCCGTCGCCTCTGGGTTTCGATCTTCGACGAGCACGGAAATCGCGAACACGATCGCCTGGAGCTGAAGCCGGAAGGCGACGGCGTGCACGCACTCTTCGTCTCCGGCCTGACCGCGGGCGTGCGCTATGGCCTGCGTGCCGATGGCGACTATGCACCCGAGCGTGGGCTGTGGTTCGACCCCGACAAGCTGCTGACCGATCCTTACGCCGTCGAAATCGACCGGCCCTACGCCTATCACTGGCGGCTGGCCGCGCGGCGCTATGAGGGCGCCGACACCGCGTCGCTGATGCCCAAGACCGTGGCCAGGGCCTTGCCCACGGCTCCACCGATCCTGCCGCCGCTGTTTCGTCCGGGCGGTCTGATCTACGAACTGAATGTCCGCGCCTTCACCAAGCTCCACCCGGATGTGCCGGAAGAACAGCGCGGTACGATCGCCGCACTTGCCCATCCGGCCATCATCGAGCATCTGCAAAGGCTCTGCGTCTCCGCCGTTGAACTGATGCCGGTGACGGCTTCGATCGACGAGCGGCATCTGCCGCCGCTGGGCTTGAGCAACGCCTGGGGCTACAATCCCGTCACCTTCATGGCACTCGACCCACGCCTCGCGCCCGGCGGCCTGACGGAATTGCAGGACACGGTCGCCGCGCTGCGCCGGGCCGGCATCGCCACCATTCTCGACCTCGTCTTCAACCACACCGGCGAAAGCGACAGGCTGGGGCCGACGCTCTCGCTACGCGGCCTCGACAACCAGGCCTACTATCGGCACCGGCCGGATGGTGGGTTGGTCAATGATACTGGGACCGGCAACACCATCGCCTGCGACCATCCGATGGTGCGGGAAATGGTGCTCGACACACTCCGTCATTTCGTGCGCCAGGCCGGCGTCGGCGGCTTCCGGTTCGATCTGGCCCCGGTGCTGGGCCGGGTCGATGGCGCCTTCGATCCGGAAGCGCCGCTGCTGCGGGCCATCACCCATGATCCGCTGCTTTGCGATCGCGTGCTGATCGCCGAGCCTTGGGATATCGGGGCAAACGGCTATCAACTGGGCAATTTCCGGCCCCCATTCCTCGAGTGGAACGATCGCTACCGGGACGATGTCAGACGTTTCTGGCGCGGCGATGCCGGCATGGTCGGTGCTCTCGCCACGCGCCTAGCCGGTTCGTCCGATGTGTTCAAAGGAGCAGGGGAACCGGCAAGCCGCAGCGTGAACTTCATCGCCGCCCACGACGGCATGGCGCTGGCTGATATCGTCGCCTATGAGCGCAAGCACAATGGGGCGAATGGCGAGCAGAACCGCGACGGCCATAATGAAAACCTGTCCTGGAACGATGGCGCCGAAGGCGAGACGGACGACGCGGCAATCATCGAGGCCCGTTTCGACGACCAGTGCGCCTTGCTCGCCACGCTGTTCGCCTCGCGCGGCACCATCATGCTGACCGCAGGCGATGAATTCGGCCGCACCCAGAAGGGCAACAACAACGCCTATGCGCAGGACAATGCCATCACCTGGCTCGACTGGGCAGGCCGCGACCAGGCACTGGAGCGTTACGCGTCGGCGCTCGCGGCACTTCGACAGGCGGTGCCGGCACTGTCGGACACACGTTTCCTGACCGGAGAACCCGAGGCTTCGGGCGTTCCCGACGTCGCCTGGCTGACCGAGATCGGTGCGCCGCTCAACGAGAGCGGCTGGAACGACTCCAGCCGGCATCGCCTCGTCATGCTGCTTGGCGGCGAGGATGGCAGGCTTGCCGTCATGATCAATGGCGACCGCCGCCAATGCGTCTTCACTTTGCCGGCGCGGGATGGCTTCCGGTGGCGCCCGGCAATCGAGACGCAGGCGATCGACCTCCTGCGCCCGCTGCCGGGCCGCAGCGTCAATTTCATGATCGAGCGCCGGACCGGAAACGGCGGCGCAAGGAGGGTTTTTGATGACCGGTGAGAATGTGGAGCAGGGAGCCGAGTGGTGGCGAGGGTGCGTCATCTACCAAGTCTATCCGCGCTCTTTCCAGGACACCACCGGCGATGGTAGCGGCGATCTCGGCGGCATCACGTCGAGGCTCGCCCATATCGCTTCGCTCGGCGTCGATGCCGTCTGGCTGTCGCCCTTTTTCAAGTCGCCGATGGCCGACATGGGCTATGATGTATCGGACTATCGCGACGTCGACCCGATGTTCGGCACGTTGGCGGATTTCGACGCGCTGGTTGCCGAAGCGCACAGGCTCGGCCTGAAGATCGTCATCGACCAGGTGCTGTCGCATTCATCCGACAAGCATGAATGGTTCATCGAAAGCCGCGCCAGCCGCGATAATGCCAAGGCCGACTGGTACGTCTGGGCCGACGCCAGGCCGGACGGCGGCGCGCCCAACAATTGGCTGTCGGTTTTCGGGGGACCGTCCTGGGAGTGGGACGCGACCCGCCGGCAATACTACATGCACAATTTCCTCGCCTCGCAGCCGGACCTCAATTTCCACAACCCGGAAGTTCGGGAGGCGTTGCTGGACACGGTGCGGTTCTGGCTGGAGCGCGGTGTCGACGGCTTCCGGCTCGACACGGTCAATTATTATGTCCACGACCGCTGGCTGCGCAGCAATCCGCCCTTGGCTTCGAGCGTTGCCGGCACCAATACGGAGACCAATACCTACCTCTATCAGGAGCATCTGTTCGACAAGACGCAGCCGGAAAACCTGGCGTTCCTCAAGCGTTTCCGGGCGCTGCTCGACGAATATGGCGACCGCGCCGCCGTCGGCGAGATCGGCGATGAAGGCCGCTCGCTGCAGACGCTCGCCGCCTACACCTCCGGCGGCGACAAGCTTCAGATGAGCTACACTTTCGACCTGCTCGGTTCGCAGTTTTCGGCGGCGCATGTACGCGGCTGTGTCGAGGCCTTCGAAAGCGCGGTTGCCGACGGCTGGGTCTGCTGGGCATTCTCCAACCATGACGTGGTGCGCCATGTCAGCCGCTGGATGCGCCCAGGTGGCGATCCCGACCTTATGGCCAGATTCTCGATCATGCTGCTCGCCTGCCTGCGCGGTTCGATCTGCCTCTATCAGGGCGAGGAGCTCGGCCTTGAGGAAGCGGAGCTTGCCTACCAGGATCTGCGCGACCCCGTCGGCATCCGTTTCTGGCCCGGCGTGAAGGGCAGGGATGGCTGCCGCACGCCGATGGTCTGGGAGGCAGGGGCCGACAATGCGGGCTTTTCCACCGCAAAACCCTGGCTGCCTGTGCCGGCAAGCCATCGCGCCCGCGCGGTCGATGTGCAGAACGGCGAGGAGCAATCGGTGCTGTCGGCCTACCGCTCGGCGCTCGCTTTGCGTAAACAGCACCCTGCGCTGGTCGGTGGATCGATCAGCTTTCTCGACACCGAGGGCGACGTGCTCGCCTTCATCCGCGAGGGTGGCGGAGAAAGGCTGCTCTGTGTCTTCAATTTCGCCGGAGAGCCGGCGACTTGGCCGTTGCCTGAGGATATCGGAACTGTCGCGGCCGTCCTGGGCGGGACCACTTCCGTCGAGGAAAACGCGCTCTCGCTGCCGGCTCTCGGCTGCTTCCTCGGTCGGCTCGACTGATTGGCGCTTCGGTTGTGGCCAAGCGGTCCTACTGAACGAGCACTGCCCGTCCGCAGGTCGCACCGGTGACGCGCACGTCGGCCTGGCCGACACCGACGCCCAGGGCTGACAACACATTGTAGAGCAGGTCGTCGACGGGCGCCGTCACAGTGTTGAGCAGGGCCACCACTGCCGGTTTGACAGTTCCGAGCAGGGCAGTCACATCGATCCCAAGGCCAAGCACATTGGCCGAAAGCGACAGGTTGTTGACCAGCGACGTGGTGAGCGGCTGCGAGATGTTTCGCGTCGAAACGGTCTTCACCGTCTTGTTGGCGATGTCGGTCGCGTTGAAGGTCAGGGTCTGCGGGCTGTTGTTGGTGATCGCGGTCGCGGCCGAACCCATCACCTGAATCAACGGCATCAACAGCAGCTTAACATCGGCGATGTCCGCGTTCGTAAAGGTCTGCGGCGGCTGAAATCGGCGAAGCCCGAGGGATTGTTGCTGTTGGCCAGGTTCAACTGGGCAATGCCGGGGTGCGCGGCGATGGAAACGCTGATGCTGGACGGGCCTGTCGGGCACGTGATGTCGGTCAGCTTGGCCTCGGCATAGGCGACTTCCACGTTGAGCGGCAGATTGACGGCGAGCAGGCTGATGCCGCCGGCCAGGCCGGGCGTGCCGATACCGACGGAGGCCGTCAGTTTGATACGGGTCTGGGCGGTCCGCACGACAGTGCCGATACCATCGAGCGCCAGCCAGGGCGAGGATTGCATCGGCTCCCCGATGGCGACGTTGAGCTTGGTGGAGAGCAGTCCCGGGATGGTGGCGCCGAGATCGACCGCGGCCTGGTTGGTGCCGTTGGCGAGAACGGCCGCCGTCAGCATCCCCATGGCGCTTGCGTCCACGCCAAGGCCGGATGGCTGTTGCCCAAGGCCCAGGCTGCCGACGGAACCAAGGTCGACAAGACTGCTGAGCGGGATCTTGACGGTGCTGGTCGACTTGGTGGCGATAGTCTGCAGGGCGACCTTGGCGGTGTTGCCGAGGCCAGGAACATTGGCCATGGCCGTGGCGATCTGGCCGACGGTCGCCTTCGAGGCCAGAACGTCGGAATAGGTGCCGGCCGTGATGTTCAGTTGTGTGCCGAGCGCACTGACGAAGGAAAGCACGCTGACATCGGCCGAGATCAGCCCGTTGTAATCCATGACGCTGAGCGAGATGTTGCCGCCGAGAAGTCCGCTCAAAAGTGCGTTGAGGATGCCGCCATTGACGCTGAGCAATCTCGACCCGACCGAGAATGTCGCCTGCGGCGTCATGCTGGCGGTGGCTTGGGTGCCGATGACCGGAGTGGGAATCAGCGAGCTTGCGAAGTAGCGCTTGGGGATCTTCGCCAAGGTGACCCGGACGGCATTGTAAGGCGTCACGCCCGCCTGGAAGCGCTGGCCGACATTGGCGGTCGATGACGCATATCGGCCCTGCGTAACCGTCACCACCGTCTTCCCGGCGGCTGCTGGGATGGTCTGGCCCGAGCCTTGAACGACGACGCCCGGCATGCCGTTGTCGGTGAGCGTGGTGACGACCGCTGTGTTGACGTTGTTGATGTTCGAGGCGGCGGTGATCGCCGCCAGGTCGACCATCGCCTGGGCTTCCCGGCGCTCGGTGTAGATGGAGGCTTCATCTATGGCCACAGCTGCCAGCGCCAATGCTACCGGCGCGCTCAATGCGGTCATGACGGCGAAGTTCGCCTTCCTGTCTCCCATCATCGACCGTGCAAGCCGGCCGATGCCCTTGCCCGCCCGCTGCAGCATTCAGATACCCCCGACCCTGATCGTTGACTGACGGTTGATGGTCGTCCCTGGCATGGCTATGCCCGGGAACAGATTCCAGATCGGCAGGTTGCGGGCATCCTACGAGACGGACACCACGAATTGGCTTCCGTCGGCCACGCTGTCATTGGCCTGGTAGGTCAGTTTGCTGGCGTCCACGAAGGGGTAGCCGCCAGCGTTGTTGGCGAGATAGCTGGCCACGAGCGTCTGCCGCTCGGTCTGGTTCACCCCGGCAATGGCCGTCCGGGCGGCGTCGGCTGCAATTTGCTGGATCGAGTTAGCGGCGCCAAAATAGATGCCGTATGCAACCATTCCGAGCAAAATAAGGATGAAAAGCGGTGACAGCAGGGCGAACTCGACCGCTGAAGTTCCCGAATCGTCTGTTCGGAACTCGCGCCTTCGGACCCTGGAAATGAGGTTGTGAACCATGGCACCAGCATGCTCAAGTTCGCATGCAGAAAGCGGAAACTCCGGGTGCAACCAAAGGATGCGCTCGATTGAAACGCCTCTCTAATTTAGCCGTTGCTTCTGCGATAATGAGGATTGACTTAGGGTCAATCAGTACTCGGTTGAAAAGAGCTTACCTCCTGTCTAGTCTCCTGCCACCAGCCGTCGGAGGGAACCGGCGGCGCGCTCAAAGGACCAGACATCGGTTCCGGGGCGTCAACACGTAAAGGCGCGCCGATGGCAGCGCCGACAGGGAGAACTTCATGCTGAAAAACATGCTGAAGGCGACGGTATTCGCCACGACCATGACCTTGGCTGCCGGTACGTTCTTGACGCCAGCCTTTGCGGAGACCGTCTATAACAGGGGCACCTCCGCTGAATCGGAGTCGGTCGACCCACACAAGACCTCGACGGTCTATGAAGCCAACGTGCTGCGTGACCTGTTCCAGGGGCTGGTCATGCAGGATGAGAAGGCCAATCTCATTCCGGGCGCCGCCGAAAGCTGGACAGTGTCGGATGACGGCACGGTCTACACCTTCAAGCTGCGCAAAGACGGCATGTGGTCGGATGGCAGCCCGGTGACGGCGGACGACTTCGTCTACTCCTTCCACCGGCTCGAGGATCCGGCGACCGGCGCCGAATACGCCTCGATGCTGTATCCGGTGAAGGGCGCGGAGGACGTCAACACCAAGAAGGGCAAGCCGGAGGACATGGGCGTCAAGGCGATCGACGCCAACACCCTGGAAGTGACGCTGAAGGCGCCGACGCCGTACTTCCTGGAGATGCTGACCCATCAGGCGACCTATCCGGTCAGCAAGGCCTCGATTGAAAAGCTCGGCGCCGACTGGATCAAGCCCGGCAATCTGGTTTCGAACGGCGCCTATACGCTGGCCGAATGGGTTCCCAACGACCACATGAAACTGGTCAAGAATCCGAAATTCTGGGACGCCGCGACCGTCAAGTTCGACGTCGTCAACTACATCCCGACCGAGGATCGTTCATCGGCGATGAAGCGCTTCGAGGCCGGCGAACTCGACAGCTATGACGATCTGCCGACCGAACAGCTCGCCGACCTCAAGACCAAGTTCGGCGACCAGATCCATGTCGGGCCGTATCTCGGCACCTACTATTATGCGATCAAGACCGACAAGGCGCCGTGGAACAATCCGGAACTGCGCAATGCCATCTCGATGGCGATCGACCGTGACTTCATCGCCGAAAAGGTCTGGCAGAACTCGATGCTGCCCGGCTATTCGATGGTGCCCCCCGGCATCGAGGGCTACACGCCCGCAATGGCCAAATACGCCGACATGCCCCAGATCGACCGCGAGGACGCAGCCAAGAAGATCTTCGAGAAGCTTGGCTACACGCCCGAGCATCCGCTGAAGATGGAGATCCGCTACAACACCTCGGAAAACCACAAGAACACGGCAGTGGCGATCCAGGAGCAATTGAAGCCGCTTGGCGTCGACGTCACGCTGCTCAACACCGACACCAAGACCCACTACTCCTTCCTCGAGCAGAAGGGCGACTATGACGTGGCGCGTGCCGCCTGGATTGCTGACTACAAGGATCCGGAAACCTTCCTCGGCATCACACGCAAGGCCAGCGGCAACAACTATTCGAACTACAACAGCCCCGCATACGAAGCGGCAATGGACAAGGCCGCGGCCGCCGGCGGCAAGCCAGAAGAGCGCATGAAGGACCTCGCCGAGGCTGAGCGCATCCTCATCGACGATGTCGGCCAGATCCCGCTTCTCTACTACAGCTACCACGACATCGTTTCCTCGAAGCTGCATGGCTTCGTCGACAATGTCATGGACGTGCATCCGTCACGCTTCATCAGCAAGGACTGATCCCTGGCCAAGCCGCCGCGCAACCGAATGCGCGGCGGCGCTGGTTTGCCATCGCATCGGCCCGGGAAGCGGAATCGATTTTCGGAAGGTTCGGTGCGAGATTTGAAGGCTGGAGCGCAATCGTCCGAGTGGACGGGCGTGCTCCGGATCAAGCGGGGCACCGATGCTGCGATACGTATTCCGGCGGCTTTTGACCGCCATTCCGACGCTGTTCGTCATCGTGACGCTGGCGTTCTTCCTGATGCGCGTCGCGCCAGGCGGTCCGTTCAACCAGGAGCGGGGTCTGAGCCCCGAGATCAAGGCCAATCTTGAAGCCCAGTTCGGCCTCAACGATCCGCTCTGGCTGCAATATGTCCACTATCTCGGCAATCTCTTACGCGGCAATTTCGGCCCGAGCTACAACATGCCGGACTTCACCGTCACCGAACTGTTTGCCAAGGGCCTGCCCATTTCCGTCCAACTCGGCTCCTCGGCGCTGATCCTGGCGCTGCTGCTCGGCAGCGTGCTCGGCACCATTGCCGCGCTCAACCAGAACAAGCTTGGCGACTATACGGTGATCGCCCTGGCGACCGCTGGCAGCACCATCCCCACCTTCGTTATCGCGCCGGTGATCCAACTCGTCTTCGGGCTGACCTGGAGGCTGTTGCCGATCGGGGGATGGGGCGACGGCGCCTTCATCAACAAGATCGGTCCGGTGCTGACGCTTGCTTTGCCGCAGATCGCCATCGTTGCCCGCCTGATGCGCGGCTCGATGATCGAATCGCTGCGATCCCATCATATCCGAACGGCCCGCGCGCTCGGCCTCTCCGACTGGTCGGTGGTGGTCAAGCACGCGCTGCGCGGCGCCATCCTGCCGATCGTGTCCTTCACCGGCCCGGCGGCGGCGGCACTGCTGACCGGCTCGGTCATCGTCGAGACGATCTTCTCCATTCCGGGCGTCGGCCGCTATTTCGTCGACGCTGCGCTCAACCGCGATTACACGCTGGTGATGGGAACGGTGGTGGTGATCGCCATTTTCACCATCGTCTTCAACCTGATCGTCGACGTCATGTACGCGGTCGTCGACCCGAGGGTGCGCTATGACTGACATCGCAGCCACGGCTCCCGCCATCGTTGGTCGTTCGCTTTGGGGCGATGCCTGGGCGCGCCTCAAGGCCAACCGCGCCGCCATGTTCAGTCTCTACTACCTCGTTCTGATCGGGTTCGTCAGCGTCTTCGGCCCCTGGTTCGTGCCGCATCAATACACGACCATCTACGCCGACTATGTGCGCATGCCGCCAAGCCTGTCGGCCTACCCGAAGCCCGATATGATCGAGACGGCGCTCACCGAAGCGATCAAACGTATGCGGGTCGACATCAAGGAGTGGCATCAGGAGGGCAATCAGGTCTTCGTCACGGTCAAGTCGACCAAGCCGATCGACGACCGCAACATCCGCTACCTCGACCGGTCCGATGCCTTCGACGACACCAAGATCGAGAGCAAGTCGCCGGACGGCCTCGAAGTGACGATGAGCGCATCGGTCAAGCAGCAGTATTTCCTGTTCGGAACCGACAACACCGGCCGCGATCTCTTGTCGCGCACGCTGATGGCCGGGCGCATCTCGCTTGCCATCGGCCTGCTCGCGGGCGTCGTGGCGGTGGTGATTGGTGTGATCTATGGCGCCGCCGCTGGCTTTTCCGGCGGCAAGGTCGACGAGGTGATGATGCGCATCGTCGATGTGCTCTATTCCTTGCCGTTCATCTTCTTCGTCATCATGCTGGTGGTGTTCTTCGGCCGCAACTTCGTGCTGATGTTCCTGGCGGTCGGTGCGGTGCTGTGGCTGGACATGGCGCGCATCGTGCGCGGGCAGGCGCTGTCGATTCGCCGGCAGGAATATGTCCAGGCGGCGGAAGCCATGGGGATCGGCCAGCGCGGCATCCTGCTGCGCCATGTCATCCCCAACCTGCTTGGCCCCGTGGTGATCTACATGACGCTGCTGGTGCCGCAGGTCATCATCCTGGAAAGTTTCCTGTCGTTCCTCGGTCTCGGCATCCAGGAGCCGATGACCAGCTGGGGCGTGCTGATCTCGGTCGGCGCCAAGAACATCGGCACTGCCAACTGGCTGCTCCTGTTTCCCGCCTTCTTCCTCGTCTCGACGCTGTTCGCCCTGAACTTCGTCGGCGACGGCCTGCGCGACGCACTCGACCCGAGGGATCGATAAAGATGGGGATCGCTGACATGGCCACTCCCGAAACGATCCTCAGCGTCAAGGACCTGCGCGTCCGCTTCCGCACGCTCGATGGCGCGGTCGAGGCGGTGAAGGGCATCAACATCCACGTCAACGCGGGCGAAACCGTTGCCGTCGTCGGCGAATCCGGCTCCGGCAAGAGCCAGACGATGATGGCGGCGATGAGCCTGCTGGCCTCCAACGGCGAAGCGTCGGGCCATGTCGACTATCGCGGCCGAAACTTGCTCACAATGAGCAAATCCGAGCTGAATAAGGTCCGCGGCCGCAAGATCAGCATGATCTTCCAGGAACCGATGACCTCGCTCGATCCGCTCTATTCGATCGGCAACCAGCTGATCGAGCCGATCCGCCGGCATCGGGGCCTGAGCGCCACAGAGGCGCATGAAGAGGCGCTCAAGCTGCTGCGGCTCGTCCATATTCCCGATCCGGAACGGCGGATGAAATCCTATCCGCACGAGATGTCCGGCGGCCAGCGCCAGCGCGTGATGATCGCCATGGCTCTCGCCAACGACCCCGACATCCTGATCGCCGACGAGCCGACGACGGCGCTCGACGTGACCATCCAGGCACAGATCCTGATGCTTCTGGCCGAGCTGCAGCGCAAGCTCGGCATGGCGATCGTCTTCATCACCCACGATCTTGGCATCGTTCGGCGCTTCGCCGACCGGGTCTACGTCATGCGCCAGGGCGAGGTCGTCGAGGAAGGCGAGGCGGAAGCGATCTTCGCCAACCCCCAGCATGCCTACACCAAGATGCTGCTGGCGGCCGAGCCGACGGGAACCAAGGCGCCTCCGCCAGCCAACGCGCCCGTGGTGCTCGAAGGCAGGAATGTCGAAGTCACATTCAGGATCGGCGGCGGGTTTCTCGCCGGTGAACCGCTGATGCTGCGTGCGGTCGATCACATCTCGATCCGGTTGCAACGCAACCAGACCATCGGCATCGTCGGCGAATCCGGCTCGGGCAAATCGACGCTCGGCCGCGCCTTGCTGCGGCTGTTGCCGAGCGATGGGCTCATTCGGTTCGGCGATCGCGACATTTCCACGGCCGACCGGCAGCAGATGCGGCCGCTGCGGCGCCAGATGCAGCTCGTCTTCCAGGATCCCTTCGGTTCGCTGTCGCCACGCATGACCGTCGGCCAGGTCATCACCGAAGGGCTGCTGGTGCATGAGCCGAACCTTTCGGGAAAGCAGCGCGACCAGCGTGCGGTCGAGGCCCTGCGCGAAGTCGGGCTCGACCCCAACGCCCGCAACCGCTACCCGCACGAATTTTCCGGCGGACAACGGCAACGCATCGCCATTGCCCGCGCCATGATCCTGAAGCCGAAGATGGTGGTGCTGGACGAGCCGACCTCGGCGCTCGACCGCTCGGTGCAGAAACAGATCGTGGAACTGCTGCGCAAGCTTCAGGCCGACCACGAACTGTCTTACCTGTTCATCAGCCACGACCTGGCGGTGGTGCGCGCCATGGCCGATTACATCATCGTCATGAAGCAAGGCAAGATCGTCGAGGAGGGGCCGACCGAGGCCATCTTCAGCAACCCGCAAGCGCCTTATACGCAGACGCTGATGAATGCCGCGATCGACGTCACGCGATTCCGGTTGAGCGCGTGATAAGCCACTGTAGGTGAGGCCTGTTCGCTCAGCCGGCCGCGCACTTGCGTGCGCGTACGGCGACAGCGGCATCCTGCTGTCGCTTCAACTGGTCGATCCTGGCCGTTTCACGATTGGCGACCGCCATCTTCACGCTCGTTCCGCCAAGCAGCCAACGCGGCACGCTGGTGTTGGCGACCTTGCCGCGGGTGATCGCGGCTTGCGAGATGTCGCTCGCGTTGCTTCCCACGGCGCTGTTGAGCTCCGTGCAGGTCATGCTCTCGTATTTGGCCGGATCGGCCGCCCTGCCCATCGATGAGCATCCGGCAACAAGAGACATCGCAGCCAGAAGAACCGGTGCCGACCCTGTCGTCGAGATCAAATTCATGTCCGCGTCCGGTTCGCCGTTTTACCGGCTCCCTCATATTCATCGATCAAACTAGGGCCGATGCCCATTTCGTCAAAGTTTGAACGGCCGGCCAGTGCTCGCGCTCGGCCGTCTATTCTATTCAATGTCATCGAAATTATTATGCTGCTTCGGCGGCCAATCCGTTCACGGGGACACAACCGCCGCCGAGCACCATTTGGGCAATATCGGTCGCGTTCTCGTCGACATGGGCCGTCACCAGCACAATCCCTTCGCCGACGCTTCGACGCTCAGGCCTTCCGGCGGCCGCGAGCCAGGCTCCGAGCAACCCGCCGAGGACGCAGCCGCAGAACGTGCCTGTCAGGGCTATCGCCGACAGGCCGGTCGTAAAAGGATTGATGCCGTGGACAGCAAAAGCGGCCAGGCATGCCAGCAGCCCGGCGGCAGCGCCAAGCATGACGGCGGGAGACTTCAGGACACGGATTTCGTCGTGGTAGGGCCCGATGATGACGATCTGTACGCGAGGAACCCCGGCCGCCAAAAGGTTGCCGGCGATCCGGGCTGCTTCGGAATGGGAGTCAAAAAGCCTGCTGATTGTTGGCATGGTCATTCAGGGCGTGTCGTGTCCGTCAGCACGTCGATGACGAAGGATGCGGCGATCAGATCGTCGCCATCGATCCGGCCCTGACCGTCCTCCATTACGGCCGCGACCTTTTGGAAGGTCTGGATTTCGCCCTCGGTGATGCGCGCGTCGCGCATCCTGCTCCTGAGATCTGCCACTCGCAGCTGCAAGGCATCGGATCTTGCGTTGTCACGATTCGAGATTGTGGTGGTCATCCATTTCCGCTTCGTTTTGATGGCCCTCGCGCCCAATCAACCGAACTTGGGGCGCGAGCAAACGTTCCAGGGATGGGCTTCGGTCTGGTGGGACGAGGGACTTAAGTCTTGCAGCAAGACGCAAGGTGCTTGCCGGCGCGGAGCCCGGACCGCGCATGAAGCGTGCGCGTGTAGCGTGCCAGGGAAAAGTCGTCTGGTGGCCAGGCTTGATCGAGAGCCGAGCCACCAGGCGGCGATCAGTAACCGCCGTTTTCCATTACCACCGGACGATGGTGGCGGTGAGTGGAGACGGAGCCGGTGACAACGACGGTATCTCGACGATGATGCCTACGCCCCTGGTCGTAGAAGGCGATGGTTCCGTGGTGACGGTGATGGAGCCGCTGGCCCTCCTCATTGATGATCCTGACGTGGTTATGATGTCGATGATGGGTCCTGATGACAACGTCAGCCTCGGCGGCCGAAGCCAGGGTGGGCAATCCCACCGAAAGCGCCAAAGCGCAAATGATCATTGTTTTCATTGCAATTTCTCCAATGCCTTGATTAGCCCTTCGTTGGATACAACTGCTGCTGATCTCTTTGGTTCCGGGTTTCGCGGGACAACCGGGACCTGGGGCAACGCGAAGGGCCGGCCATCGCATCGCGCGACCAGACCTGGAGAAAAATCGCAATATTCGGCGGTAGACTCCTGCGGTTCCTAGCTCAGGGATGATCGCGCCATTTCGAAATCCTGTCAGCGGCGGAACATTAGGTAAAACTAATGGTTTTATCTCGACAGCAGGCATCACGGTTTGAGGTCCGCTGAAGATCAGCAGGCAAAGGCTGATCGGCCCGCGTCCTCGGCCAGAGGCGCGGGCTCATCGAGCAACAGGAGAGAGATCATGAACAATATAATTTGGCTCGTGGGAGCGGTGGTCATCGTGATAGCGATATTGAGCTTTTTCGGCCTCCGCTAGGCGACGACGCACACCGCGCGCCCCGTCGGAGTGTGATCAGTGACAGCGAACGCCCCCGCGGATTGACCGGCACGATGGGAGGAACTTCGTTGCCCATGCGTCGTGAGAGGAAAGGGATTTCGTGTCCGTTTCCTGTCCCGAAGGAACAGGCATCAGCCCGGACCAGAGCTCTATCTCAGGTGAATCTAGGGTGGCGCCAGTCGGGATGCGCTAACACATTGTATTTTCTGGTCGGAGTGGCAGGATTTGAACCTGCGACCCCCTCGTCCCGAACGGGCGGGTTGACCAGCAAAAGCCCGGATTTCCGCCATTTCTGATGGCGTCCGAAGGCCAATGTTCACGTTTATTTCCGGTATATCTGTGGGGTAACTGTGGGGTAGGCGGAAACGTTCTCCTTCTGTGCTGTGAGCATTCTGCCTGTGGTTTTGGGCAGGTTTCGCAACCGCGACTTGGAGACGATTGCCTCGGCGGCTTGGGCCTGAAAATCGGGGTGATGATGGCCATAAGTCTGAATGAGCACTTGAACGCTCATGCCGAGGTATCCGGCCGCCGCCCAGGGGTCGGAACCCTGCTGCATTAGCCAGGTAGCCGCCGTGTGGCGGAACACGTGCGGGGTGATATCGGTGCGGAAGACGCACCGGACGCTACCGTGCGGTGAGAGCGACCAGGATGAAGCGCGCGACGTGGCGTGCGGTGCGACGATCGCTTGGCCTTCCCTTCCACGACTGGCGCATGCGCCACGCGGCGCGAAGCAGGGCGGCTGCCTCGTCACGGGTCAGCCAGCGGTCGCGCGGTGCTGCTTTCGCGGGCAGCACAATTGCTGGCGCAGAACTTACATAGCCCTCCCGATGATAATTGTTCAGCGCCGCTCTCAAATCCTCCAGCTGACGCCTGGCGGCAGCGCCGTTGCCGTGTGCCTTGGCGTAATCGCGGCACATCTTGCCATCGATGTCACCGATTTTTGTGTCGCCAAACCACGTTAGCACAACGATCAGCCGGTCGGCGGTTTCTTTCGGCTTGGCGTGCGACGGCGCGACGTCGGTAAGGTATACACTTACGGCGTCAGCTACCGGGACCGTGGCGGGATCACGACCGCGCTCGCGGGCCGGCCGATATTTTTCCGTGATGTGACTGGCGAGCCGCTTTTCAGCGCGTTCGCGGTCGCCAGTGCCGCCACAAGCGCTGATGAAGGTTGCGCCATCGCGGATGAACCAGCCGGCTGCGTTGCGCAGCTTTCCGTCCGCCCTTCTGCTTTCGGCACGCCAGACGAGGCGCGCCCCTTTCGACGTCCGCGGCATAGCTCTCTCATTTTTGCGATCGCCGCCAAAGTGACGTATTCCTTGCCTGCGATCAACTCTGTCTGAAGACGGCCAGCATCTCGTTCTTTTCGCAGACCTGCCGCCCCCATAGAGCCGTCCGGAAAGGCGATATCGGCAGCTATGTTGAGCCGTAGCGGCGTGTCGTCGTCCAACTGCTCTTGGATCGTCATGGCTTGCCTTTCCGCACGCGCAGAAGAATTAAGCTGCGCGCAACTGTTGAGGACTATGCCTCTGCGATGGATCCGACACCGATCAGTAAGCCGCTCGATCGCGCGATCTGGCCGGCAGTCGACCCCGACCATTGGACAATCGCTCTCGACCCTTTGGCGAAGGGACCGGTCCGAGACGACTTCTCACCGCGAGGCGATTATCTGACCGGAAATGTAAGGGCATGAGAGCGATCTGTGAACGGGATCAAATCGCTCGTGCGGTGATTGGGACCCTCTGGCGTTAAAAACGGCGGGATCCACCATGATGTGCGGGCAGTCTCGCGATGCGACGAGTGCCGGCACTCAGGCCTCCGGCCTCATGAGGTGCCTCGGGGTGGGCTCCCCTCCTGCTGGGGATTCCCGATCTTCGAAAATCGAGAGTGAGAGTGCGAGCGGTTTTTTCGTGACGGGTAGAGAGCCGGAGGAGAGGCCTCCGACGCCCGTCGCGGAGAACCGCGATGTCCTATCAAAGCAATCGAGCCCGCGTCGTTGCCGACCGGACCAACCTCTATGACGACATCACCAACAAGATTATCGCCGAGTTGGAGGCAGGTCGTTTCCCTTGGGTCCAGCCGTGGGGGACCGCCGCCGCGAAGGCGCCGCTGTGTTTGCCGAAGAACGCCAGCACCGGCAGAGCCTATAGTGGGATCAACGTGCTCATCCTCTGGGGCGCCGTCATCGAGCGCGCCTATCGGACGCAAAGCTGGCTGACCTTCCGACAGGCACAAGTGCTCGGTGGGAATGTCCGGAAAGGCGAGCATGGCACCACTATCGTCTATGCGGATCGCTTTATCCCGAACGATGAGAAGAAGCGCGCTGGCGAGACCGGCGAGGATGCCAGGGCGGTTCCATTCCTCAGGCGCTTCACTGTCTTCAACATCGAGCAATGTGAAGGTTTGTCCGAGGAAGTGGAAGTTTTGCCGCCACTCCCGGACGCCGGATTGATCGAGCCTCGGCTCAAGGCGCTGATCAAAGGCACCGGCATCGAATTCCGTATCGGCGGGAACAATGCCTTTTATGTGCCGGCAAGAGACTACGTTCAGGTGCCGCCCCCGCAAGCCTATTTCGAGCCGATCAACTGGCATCGCACAGCGCTGCATGAGCTTGGTCATGCCACAGGTCATGCCTCACGCCTCGCCCGCGATTTCTCCGGCTCCTTTGGGACGAAGAAATATGCGTTCGAGGAACTCGTTGCCGAGATCAACGCAGCTTTCTGCTGCGCCGCGCTCGGCATCGTGCCCACGGTACGGCATGCTGACTACATCGGCTCCTGGCTCGAGGTGCTGCGCGAAGACAATCGCGCCATCGTGCGCGCCGCCAGCCAGGCCAGCAAGGCGGCCGACTGGCTTCTCGGCCATTTGACCGAGGATACCGTGCTGCCGAGATTCCGTCGGCTTCGCCACCGAGGATTTTTCGGCGCTGCGCTATGTCCGCGACCAGTTCCAGGCGACCGGCCTCTACGAGGAGTTCGACCTGCTCGCCGATCCCGACGAGCCGCGCGACCTGTTCGGCATGCTGCTCAGAGCAGCGATGCAGCCGGCGGCTTGAGCAGCGTCCTATAGGCAAGGTCAATCGCTCGCTCGGTGGTAGGGCCAGCTTCGTCGATTTATTGCCGCTCAAGCCGCCCATCGTCATCTCCTAATGCCCGCTTGGTCAAAGAGCGGCTTGATCGCAACGGGCGACGAGATCGCAGAGATTGCGGCGAGGCGCTCGGCGCGTCACTGGCAAATCCGACTAGGAGGCGTGGAAGCTTCCCGTGGTTGATGCCGATTGCGCTCACGTGGCTTTCTCTCTGAAGTCGGACCCAAGGCAGCCTTATCTCCTCGCCCAATCCTGTCGTTACGAGCAACACCGATAGCGGTCTCTTCGATTGGTGTTTCTGGTCTGAAGGACGGCTTCGCCTCGGTCGCCTGTGACGCAACGGCACATCGCGACTTTCTTCCCCTGCCGGCTGCGCCGTCATTCCTCGCGCAACAACAAAGTCGCTCCCGTGCCGTCCTCCGCTTCGCTTCGGCCCTTGGTGCGCCGGCGATCGCCTTCGGCCTTGCGACCACCATCGAGACCGCAATGGTGCGGCTCGAAGCAGACAGGATCAAGGAGAACTATCATGGCTACCATCGGCACCTTCAAGAAGTCCGGCAACAACGAGTTCACCGGCGAAATCATCACCCTCAGCGTCCAGGCCCGAGGCGTCCGCATTGTCCCCGAAACCCGCGCCAACGGCGAAAACGCCCCCAGCCACCGCGTCTTCGTCGGCCGTGCCGAGATAGGCGCCGCCTGGTCCAAGCAGTCCAACGAGGGCCGCGACTATCTCGGCCTCAAGCTCGACGATCCGAGCTTCACCGCCCCGATCTTCGCCAACCTCTTCAATGACGAGGACGGTGAGGGCTTCAGCCTGATCTGGTCCCGCCCAAGCCGCCGCAACGCGGAATAGGGACCCCCATCAGAGGTTCCGCCCGGACCGTCCGGGCGGAACCTCACCCGCCAAATCAAAGCCGCGGAGACCCGGGCGGCGGCGATGCCGGCATAGCATCGTGTGATGCTCTCGTAGCGGCTCCGCAGCCACAGTGACATCTGTAAGAATTGTGTTTTACGTCTCGCCGGTGGGGGAGTGCACATCATGATTGAGCCGTTCGACGACACCGCGCCAACGGGCGACGAACTCACCGACTACGATCGCCGCCACATCAAGCTCTACATGCGCTTGTTTGACGCCGACTCCGACGGCGCCGATTGGCGCGAGGTGGTCAGGATCCTCTTCGGGATCGATCCGAAAGAGGAGCCGCGGCGCGCGCGACAGGTTCATGACAGCCATCTGGCGCGGGCGCGCTGGATGACCAGAACCGGCTACCGCCATCTCCTGCGCAAGACCGACACCTAAGGGAACACCGACACCTAGGGAACATTGTCGCCCGGGTGATGCTGAAAAAGCATCACGCGATGCCTCTCCAGAGTCTTCCGCTAATCGCAATCGCCCGGAATCGATTCAGGCACGACTTGCAGCCTGATGAGGACCGCACGATGAAGCCGGATACGTCGCGTTGGCGGGACAACACCAGCTACGACTTCTTCGACAGCTTACCAGTCGAAGGGCTGGCCTGGGAGTGTCTGCGCCGTTGGAATTCGTATCAACGGTTCTACGTGGCGCTGGCCCGTTCGGGAGCAGAGACGCAGCCGTTTCCAACAGAAGCGCAGAAACGCTGGGGGTTGCGATTTCGCAGCTCGCCCCGACCTGTCCGCATTGATGCAAGACGTTCTGTGGTCGCCTCTTGCCGACCCCGCGGTGCTGGCCCTGGTGCCTTCACCGGATTTCCTGTCATCCGACCCTCCCATGGCGCTCACAGGGATCAGTGCTCGCCATGACAGTCCGCAGGGGTCGCACGCCATCCATGACAGTTGCATCGCAACACAGCTTCTCCTCTTTCCAGGCGGCGAAGCGAGTTGTCCCCGCGCGGCTTTGATACCGCTGGATTCCGAGACCTTGGGGCGGGTCGAGGCTCTGGTCCGTTTCTGGCGCGGCTATAGCAGGCGGCCTGTGCCACGCGATACGCGAATGACTGTTCAGCAGAGGCGCCGTCTGCGCTTGATGATGCGGGCCGCCGACGGTAGCACGAACGGCGCCAGCTATCGTGAAATCGCGAGCGCTTTCTATGGGATGGGGCGTGTTGCCTCCAATCCCTGGAAAACCTCGTCGCTTCGCAGCGCCGTGATCGGTCTGGTCAAGGGCGGAAAAGCCATGATCGCCGGCGGCTATCTGCAATTGCTGCGCCATCGCAAGCGCTCCTAGCGCTCTCGGGGGTGGGAATATTGCGCCCCCCGATCTTCCCCATCCCCTGCGAAGCCGCCCTTCCGCCACAGTGGTCGCCGCCCACCGCTGAACACCAGCGGTTCTCAAAACCCTACGGAGGCTCGATACATGCGACCAGACCTAGCCGTTTTGCCGCCGCGCTTTCTGCGCACCAAGGAAGCTGCCGACTTCCTCAGCCTGTCGTCCCGCATGCTTGAGAAACACCGTACTTACGGCACCGGTCCTGGCTATCGCAAGCTCGGCGGCCGTGTCGTCTACGCCGTGGACGATCTCCAGGCCTGGGCTGAGCGCGGCGCGGTGATCTCCACTTCGGACCCACGCGGATCTGTGCTTCCGGCCAAGCGCCATCCATCAGCGGCGCCAACGCCTGCCGGACGGTTTGGGCGCTGACCTGAGCCGGCGCGAAGGCGCCGCGGGTCCACCACGCCGGCATCACTTCAGCAACCGCATCACGCGGCTCTTCCCCGCGAAATCAGGAGACAGCCAAATGGGCCCTGTCGTCGACTTCCGTTCAGGCCGATCGGTGATCAGCGCGATCGACGAAGACGGCTTGACCCACGTCGAATTGACGTGGGTCAAGAAGAAGATCGAGTACTGGATCCGCTTCGGTTCGGTCGCCCAGGAGAAGATTCTCGACCGCCACCGGCGCATTGTCTCGTTTCATTCTGGCACCGTTTTTGCCTTCGTTCGCTGGGCCGCGAACGACTTCGGTAGGATCATTTCCCGCATCGACATCGTGCGCGCTGTTGCCGAAGGCGAAGCACACCAGACGCTGCCTTTCGTGCGACCTGGCGGCGACATCCTGCTCAGGTCTGAGGGCTGGCCCAGGGTGGAGCGGGTGTTGCAGATGATCGATGGCATCGAGCAACTCGGCATCGATCCGGAAGCGGTCTCGACTGATCACTGGCGCCATGTCCACAACCGATTGACTGCGGGACAGGAGCCACGCGCCTATACGTTGGATCTTCACCGCGCCCACTTGCTCCGGCGGCGGGTCCAGCCATGACGCGGCCCGCAATCTTCCTCGCGACGGTGCTGGCGACGACGGCCATGCTCTGTCCCGCGTTCACCGCGGTGTCGCCAAGGCTCATCTGGAACGCTTCAGCCAGCACGCCAATCGGCCTGTACATGATCGAAGGCGGGGTGCCGCTTTCGGCGAACGATCTCGTTGCCGTTGAGCCGCCCGAACCGCTCGCAACATTGCTTGCCGACCGTGGCTATTTGCCGAAGGGCGTGCCGCTCATCAAGCACATCCTTGCGGTTTCAGGCCAAACCGTGTGCCGGAAAGAGCTGGTCATTTCAGTCGATGGCACCGACGTCGGTATGGCGCTCAAACGCGATCGCGCCGGTCGCGATCTGCCGGATTGGCATGGCTGCCGGCGCATTCCCGTCGGCGCCGTTTTCCTGATGAACAGCCATGTCCGCGACAGCTTCGACGGACGCTATTTCGGCCTCCTTCCCACCGATCACATCATCGGCCGCGCGGTTCCGCTGTGGACGGACGAGCAGAACGACGGCCGCTTCCAATGGCGTGCGCCAGCGCGGTGAGCGCGCCACTGGCGGTGCCCTCGGTGCCGTCTGATCGTCGCCGCGACAACAAAGACAGGAGACAAGAAATGCCACAGATCGGCGAGTTCATCAGCCATCAGACCGGGTATTCGGGACGAATCCGCACGCTCAGCCTGAACCTCGAGATTGCGATCGTCGCGGCCGAAGCGAACGAGACAGACAATGCGCCCGACTATCGTGTGCACGCCGGTGGCGAAGACGGCATCGCAATCGGCGCCGGTTGGAAACACTCCAGCGAAAAGGCGGGAGAGTTCATATCGCTGCAGATAGACGACCCGACTTTCGCGCAGCCCATCCGCGCCTATCTGTTCCAAAACGGCGCTGACAAAAAATCTTGGTCTTTGCAGTGGTCGCGTCTGCGTGACCGCGTCGAGAAGGACTAGGCGATGTTGGCGCGCCGTCGGCCGACGAGCCAATTGCGAACGCCTGTGTTGACTCGCGCTATCCGACGTTCAGCTCTGTTAGTGCTTGCCGGGCTCTGCTTCAACTGCGTCGTTCCCGCAATTGCACCGGCGCACAGCCCGCCAGTCGCCACGTCGACGGCGCGCGGTCCCTACGAGACCCACATAGCGGAAGCGGCGCGCCGCTTCCGCCTTCCAGCGGCCTGGATCCGTGCCGTGCTTGGCGCCGAGAGCGCCGGCGATCAACGCGCCACATCGCGCAAGGGTGCCATGGGTCTGATGCAGATTGTGCCCAACACCTGGTCCGACCTGCGCGCACGGTATCGCCTTGGCCGCGATCACTACGATCCGCACGACAACATCATCGCGGGCTCGGCCTATATCCGCGAGTTGGTTGATCGCTATGGATCGCCCGGCTGGATTGCTGCGTATAATGCCGGCCCAGGCCGCTACGAGGCGTCGCTGCGGGGCAGGTGGCTGCCTCGCGAGACGCGTGCTTACGTTGCCGTCGTTGCATCCGCCATACTCAACGACGGTGCACCGAAAGCTCTCAGTCCGGCAGCCACAGCGCAGCACGGCTGGAAGGACGCTCCGCTCTTCGCCGTGCAGCCTGTCAGCAAGCCGGACGATGGTTCGATGCAGCTGGAGCGTTCCCGCAATGATCCTTCGAAGGCTGTGCCTACAGAAGGATTGGCTGACGCTACGCCGCGATCGACCGGTCTGTTCGCGCCGCAAGCGAGCGAAAGGTCCGCGCAGTGAGCTTCCTCAACGCGCTTCGCACCATTTTGTGCTCCAGAGTGCCATGGCGCGCGGGGAGGGAAGATGCAGGCAACACGACCGAGGGATGGCAAGATAAAAGCCCGCACATTGTGCACCGGCCGGTCGGTTGTTTTTGGGGGATTTTCAAGTGCCATGCGCACATTGCGACCGTTCGGCGCAATGTGCATCGAACGCCCAACACTTTGTATCCTCATCCTCTTTTCCACGTTGCAGGATAGCGGCATGGCCGATGAGCGCGAGCTTCGCATTCGACCCGGACGCATTCGTTCCAACCGCGGTCAAGCTGCGAGACCGTTCATCGCACAGGCACTGGCTGCGGCGAAGAAGGCCGGTGGAAGCATCTCCCGCAGCGGTCAAATCAGTCCTGGCAATCGATCTCGCTTCGGCCGAGGCCGGATCGCCAACGTCCAGGCCAACCGTTTGTTGACCGGCCGCTCGCGCGTGACAGTCATCAAGACCCGGGTGGTTCGTCACTCCGCACGCTCCGTGCCGCTGACCGCGCATCTCAGCTACGCTGCGGCGCGAGGGCGTGACCCGTGAGAGGGAACAGCCCCGCATGTTCGGCCCCGAGACCGATGACGCGAACGTCAAGGAATTTGCCGAGCGCTGCGATGGCGATCGCCACCATTTCCGCTTCATCGTCTCGCCGGAGGACGCCACGGAAATGGCTGATCTCAAATCCTTCAGCCGCGACCTGATGAGGCAGATGGAGAAGGATCTCGGCTCGAAGCTCGATTGGGTCGCGGCAGACCACTGGAACACCGACAATCCCCATATCCATGTCATCTTGCGTGGCCGCGCCGATGACGGGCGGGATCTGGTAATCTCACGCGACTATATCAAGGAAGGCATGCGCGCGCGCGCTGCCGATCTCGTTACGCAGGAACTTGGGCCGCGTTCCGATCTCGACATCCGCCGCAATTTGCAGCGGCAGATCGAAGCCGAACGCTGGACCCAGCTTGACCGGCAGCTGCTCCGCGACCTTTCCCACACCGGCTTCATCGATCTTGCCCCATATGCTCATAGGCCACCCGACGAGTATCACGTGCAGAAGATCGGCCGCCTGCGCAAGCTCCAAGCCCTTGGACTTGCCGATCAGCTCGCGCCAGGCCAATGGGTGATTGACGAACGGGCCGAGACGACTTTGCGTGAGCTCGGCGAGCGCGGCGACATCATAAAGCGAATGCATCGCGCGTTGACCGAGCGCGGGATCGAGCGTGGTTCGGGCAATTATGTTTTGGCCGCCGAAAGCCTCGATACACCCATTGTCGGTAGGCTGCTCGATCGCGGTCTCGACGACGAGTTGAGCGGCACTGCTTATGCCGTGGTCGACAGCGTTGACGGACGCACGCACCACATCAGACTTGGCGATCTGGAGGCAACCGGCGACGGGCCGCCGGGGTCGATCGTCGAACTGCGCACGTTCGAGGATGCGAGAGGCCAGCGGCGGGTCGCGCTCGCCGTCCGCTCCGATCTTGGTGTGCAAGAACAAATCACGGCAACAGGAGCAACCTGGCTCGATCGCCAGGCCATCGCGCGCGAGCCTGCCGCCTTGAGCGCAGCCGGCTTCGGCGCCGAGGTTCATCAAGCCATGGAACAGCGGGCCGATTACCTGGCCGGCGAAGGCTTTGCGAAACGTCTCGGCGGGCGCGTCGTTTTCAGCCGCGACCTGATCGAGACGCTGCGCCGCAGGGAACTCGAACGGGTTGGTGAGAAACTTGCAGCCGAGACCGGCCAGCCCTTCAATCGCGCCGCCGGCGGTGACTATGTAGCGGGCGCCTATCGCCAGCGGATCGTCCTGGCCTCGGGCCGCTTCGCCATGCTCGACGACGGCCTCGGCTTCCAGCTCGTGCCGTGGACGCCCTCGCTCGAAAAGCATCTCGGCCAGCATGTCTCCGGTGTCGCTCGCGATGACGGCGGCATCGACTGGAACTTTGGTCGCAAAAGGGGACTCGGCCTCTAACGCATCCAAGAAAGGACCCTGCCATGTCCGCCACGAAAATCCTTTGGGGCCAGATACTCACTGTCTGCTTGATAGTGCTGTTGACGATCTGGACGGCGACGCAATGGACGGCATGGAGGCTGGGCTTCCAGGCCCAACTCGGTCCGCCCTGGTTCGAGCTCGCCGGTTGGCCCGTGTACTATCCACCCGCTCTGTTCTGGTGGTGGTATTTCTACGATGCCTACGCCGCTGACATCTTCGTGGAAGGCGGGTTGATTGCCGTGTCCGGCGGCTTCCTTTCGATCATTGTCGCGATCGCCATGTCGGTGTGGCGCGCACGCGAAGCCAAGAATGTCCAGACCTATGGTTCGGCGCGGTGGGCGGACAGGAAGGAGGTGGAGACTGCAGGGCTGCTCGGCGCCGACGGGGTGGTGCTCGGGCGCTATGACCGCCACTACCTCCGCCACGATGGGCCCGAGCATGTGCTGTGCTTCGCTCCGACCCGGTCGGGGAAGGGTGTCGGCCTAGTGGTGCCTTCGCTGCTAACCTGGCCGGGGTCGGCGATCGTCCACGACATCAAGGGTGAGAACTGGCAACTCACCGCCGGCTTCCGCGCCGTGCACGGTCGTGTGCTGCTTTTCGATCCGACCAATTCGAGATCGTCGGCCTACAATCCTCTCCTGGAAGTTCGCCGCGGCGAATGGGAGGTTCGCGACGTCCAGAACATTGCCGACATTCTGGTTGATCCGGAAGGCAGCCTTGAGAAGCGCAACCACTGGGAAAAGACCAGCCACGCGCTTTTGGTCGGCGCGATCCTTCACGTTCTTTACGCCGAGAAGGACAAGACCCTGGCCGGTGTCGCCGCCTTCCTCTCTGATCCGAAACGCCCGATTGAGACTACGCTGGCGGCAATGATGAAGACGCCTCTCGGCGAGGCGGGTCCACATCCGGTCATTGCGAGTGCGGCGCGCGAACTACTCAACAAATCCGACAACGAACGCTCCGGCGTGCTTTCCACCGCGATGTCCTTCCTCGGTCTCTACCGTGACCCTGTCGTGGCAGAGGTGACCCGGCGCTGCGACTGGCGGATCAGCGACATCGTGGGCGGCAAACAACCGGCAACGCTCTATCTTGTCGTGCCTCCCTCGGACATCAATCGGACCAAGCCGCTCATTCGTCTTATCCTCAACCAGATCGGGCGTCGCCTGACCGAGGACCTGCATACGAAGACCAGCCGTCACCGGTTGCTGCTCATGCTGGACGAGTTTCCGGCACTTGGCCGCCTCGACTTCTTCGAGTCGGCCTTGGCCTTCATGGCAGGCTACGGGCTGAAGAGCTTCCTCATCGCGCAGTCGCTGAACCAGATCGAGAAGGCCTACGGCCCGAACAACTCGATCCTCGACAACTGCCATGTTCGTGTGAGCTTTGCCACCAACGATGAACGGACAGCCAAGCGTGTGTCCGACGCGCTCGGTACGGCAACCGAAATGCGGGCGATGAAGAACTATGCCGGCCATCGGCTGTCGCCCTGGCTCGGACATCTCATGGTGTCGCGGCAGGAGACGGCCCGCCAGTTGCTGACCCCTGGAGAGATCATGCAGCTTGCCCCGACCGACGAGATCGTGATGGTGGCGGGCACTCCGCCGATCCGGGCGAAGAAGGCACGTTACTACGAAGATCCCCGTTTTCGGGACCGCGTCTTGCCGCCACCCGAACTGGCCCGATCCGAAAAGGGCGATCTTGACGACTGGACCCGATTGCCGGCCCCAACCAGCACAGAGGTTGCCGAAAGTGCAGGAACGCCCCCGCAGGACGACGGAGATCCAACGGAGTCCGAGCGGCGACTGCAACCCGAACTCAATCGTTCGCGTCCAGTAGAAAAAATGGCTCCGATCGACAATGAGTTCGAGGTCGAGCCGCCCGACGACAGCGACGAAGACGAAGCTGTCCGCAATCGACGCCTGGCTCGCCTCATGCAGGGCGTGGCGCGGCAGGTTTCGCTCGATCCCGATGACGGCATGGATTTGTAGGCGCCATGACCAGTCGAAAGAAGAAAGTGCAGATCTCTGTCTATCTCGATCAGGCGGTCATGGGGATGCTTGCGGACTACGCGGCGCGGCGTGAACAGTCCCAGTCCATGATTGCGGAGGCCGCCATCGCGTCATTCCTGTCGCCGGATGCCGATGAGCGTCGCGAGGCGGCGATCGTCAAGCGCCTCGACCAGGTCGACAGGCGGGTCGCCCGGCAGGAGCGCGATATCGGCATCGCGGTCGAGACACTCGCCGTGTTCGTCCGCTTCTGGCTCGCGACCACGCCAGCCTTGCCGGAACCCGCCGCCCAGGCGGCCCGCGCCAAGGTGGCCGAACGCTACGAAGCCTTCGTCACGGCCTTGGGCAGGCGCCTGGCGAAGGGCCCGAAACTGCGCCAGGAGATTTCGGAGGACGTCAATCCGATCGACGATAATGGCATGCAATGAAGGGCGATGGGTGTCTTCGTCATCATCATGGCGGCCGGCACCGCGAAGGGCAACGTCGGCGACGATGCCGATGATGATGATCAGCACAACGATGAGCAAAGCTCGCAGCCGTGACGCCTTTGGTCATCGTCACGCCATCAACGATGATTGTATCTACGTGGATTGAGGCGTTCGGTCGCTTTGCATTTCTTCTTTGCCGACTTGATCAACTTGCGTCAGCAAGCAAAAGCGCTCGCTTGCCTATTGCCGACCTGACTGACCCGACAAGCTGTTCGGGAAAGCCGCGCCGCAATTTGGAGATCACGGCCTCGGTCTGCTTCTCCGCGTTTGCGGCAATGTCTTCGAAAATCCTGCGCATGACGGGCGTCCCCACGCCCGCAACGTCAGCGGTCTGCATGAAGTGGCGGGGCATAATCTCATGCACCGAATAGTGCCGGCTCTTGCCGACTGACATTGCCAGCTTGAATTTCTTGCGGGGAATCTGTCCGGCATCAAGGCTGGGCTGCGCTGTCAGTACGTCGTAGAGGGGCGTCATGCGAAACCGTCCGCCAGGGCTGAGAAAGATACTGAAGTTCTTGGCATGGCCGTCGGTTGCGCCAATCAGCCAGAATATTATGCAAGCGCGCAAGAAGACGGCGATGTCGTCTTCAGGCGTGTCACTGCCCTTCAGAAGCTCGACAATCTGAGCGATGCCAGGACCGCCCTCGGACTGATATTTGCGCGTGGGCGGCACTGATAGCGCTTGGCAGATATCCTCCTGCGGCAGGCGCAGGAGGCGGCCGTCACGGGCCCACAGCCTGTCGAAGCGCTCGACGATCAGCGTGCGGCGCTCCCCGAAATCAGCGATCTCTGCCCGGGCCGCAGGAACGCCGAACGCCTCGAGCAGCTTGAGGCACAGATACTCGTTCTCAACGCTATTGGATAGGTCGATGCCGTTGGGCAACCGGCCGATCTGCGGTTTCAGGATGTGGGTGGTCGCGGCCGTGCCTATCGGCTTGAACCAGCGTCCGTCAGTGTGCAAGAGCGCCGTCTTTTCCTGGGCACCTGCGATCGAGATGCGGAAATCCTCGTCCTCGCCAAGACCGAGAGGAGCGGCAGCGAGGTTCTTGATCATCTCGGCGATCTCTCTGTTGCTGACCGGCTTGCCATCGCTGCTGCCGGTATTGCCGGGATCGATGCCATCGGGCAGAAACTGCAGCGCGCCGACGCAGTCATGACCGACGGCGGCGAGCATGCTGTAGGCGTCAGTGCCTTCCGCGCCGACGCGTTCGGCAACGCGCTTGCGGATGGCTTCATTGTCGGGAAGCAGGTTGTCGAAGACATTGATCACAGGCGCGCCGATATAGCGGTCCTCGCGCAAAGGGAGCGAGAGCGACACTGGGAAGGTGCTGCGCCAGTCCAGCCATTCGCCGGCGTATTGGAAGTCTATTGCGCCCGTCGGTTCTCTGCGCAGCACGCCCACCAGGCGCCCGTTCAGAAAGACATTCAGCGGTGCGTGCACCGGCCGCCGCGCCATCAGAACAGATCCTCGATGTCAGCGGCGCTGCCTTTGCTGCGCGCGCGAACGACGAGCTCAAGATCGAGAGCGGAGAGAGCCGCCATCAACGTGCGGAGCTGCACCGCCGGCTCGCCGGCTTCGAGGCGGGACACCGTGCCTTGGCGCAGGTGAATCTGGTTGCCAAGCGCCCCTTGCGTGAGATCGGCTTGCCTGCGGGCGCGACGCAGGATGGCGCCGAGTTGCTTTTCATTGCGAGCGATCTGGTCGGTCATTGTAGCCTCCAAGCACCTGCATACGCGATGGCGTATAAAATGTCAATATACGCGATCGCGTTTAAAGCAAGGATATACGCGCTACCGTATAAAATATAGATATACGCGATCGCGTGTGGTGTTCGACAACGACTCTCATAGAGCCGCCTTGCGGCGGTCCCCTTGAATAGGAAGAATGAGCGAGGCGCGCGACAGCCGTTGTAGCCAGCCGGTCAAGGGTGGGCTTGGGTGTCCCTCACCCGCCCAACGGCTCATGCCTGTCTCCTCTCAACTCACCGACTCGACCGCAGAGGCGTTCTCAGGAGGGCGATAGCGGCACCGCCGTTCTCCTGTATTTGTACGCCACGCTAAGGCCATGCACGGAGAATGGTCTTTTGGAGCATCGAAAGCATTGTTGAACCCGAAACGCTCGAGCCCTTTTAGTGTAGCGCCAAAGCCAAAGATCGGGCGTGACCCTCACCCTGCTGATCTTCACGTCGGCAGACAGATCGCGGCAGTTCGAGTACTGTCGGACGTATCGCAGGCTCAGCTTGCCCGATCGATAGGCGTCAGCGTCCAACAGCTACAAAAATACGAGAACGCAAGGAATCGCGTCAGTGCGTCCATGATTACGAGATTGGCAAGTCGCTGGGCGTCCCCGCCAGTCGCTTTTTCGAAGGTCTTTCGGAGGATGGCGAGACCGACTGTGAGGCTTCCCCTCTGCCACCCGATGAGCGCATTGGCTTCATTGCCAGCTCAGAAGGTCAGCGGCTGATCTTACGTTTCATACTACTGCCTCCACGGGTACGCGCCAGGTTATCTGCCCTGATCACTGCGATCGGGGAAGAATTGACCGTCCCTCAATGACGAATGACAGCGAGGCTGGGTGCGGAAAGACTCATCGCCATCGCGCCAAAATTGCGCCAAGGGCGCCGGTGATGTGATCTTTTCGCTGCTCAGTGAAGACGCCGTTTCCGGATCGCTGCTGCCGGGCAGTAAACGACCCCCCTTCCAACCATATACAATGGCCGACCGTCGCCGACTGGCCCGGAGCTGTTGACGACGAAACACAAAAGCCGCCACTCCAGGTTCGCCCTTTGTACCTCGAAAGTCGCATAAAAAGGCAGTGTGGAATTCTGACGTTCAGTCGGAAGCCTCGCCATCACGGTGTCATCGAAGCCCTGGTGACGTCGGTCCGATAACGATCGCCTGCTTGTTACCGAATACCATCGTTGCGGCCGAAACACGACCAGGCTATTGCTTAGGGAGCCGATCCAGCAGTGCGCGGACGTGTATGGCATTGTGATGGAACATTCGGCAGCATCCGCCCCGAAGGTAACTCGCGCGCAACGCCACATCTTGCAACATGGCCGTCCCTCCGTCAAAGTGGCGCCATGTCGGTATCGCAATCTGCAGCGGGGCGCGCACTTGCGCCGCGCCGCCACGATGAAATCCTGAGACGTCTCGCTGCAGTCGGCTCGGTCGGGATCACCGATCTTGCCAATTTCTTCCACGTGTCGCGGGAGACGATCCGCCGCGACCTGAAACATCTGGCCGATCGAGGTCAGCTCGACATCGTCCATGGCGGGGCCACGCTGTTCGAGGCGACCGAACCGGCGCTCAACGAACGCAGCCAGGAGAATGCGGCCGGCAAGGCCGTGATTGGTCGGACCGCGGCCGGCCTTGTCGAGGATGGCATGGTGGTCTTCCTCGATTCAGGCACCACCACACTCGCCGTTGCGCACGCGCTGCACCGCCGGCAAAGCCTGACGATCTGCACGACCAGCTTGTCGATCGCGCTGCATATGTGTCGCCAGCCCAATGTGCGCGTTCATATGCTGGGCGGTGAGATCGACCCGGCCGAAGAAGCGGCCATCGGTATCGATGCGCTGGAGGCGATCAGCCGCTTTCGTGTTGACGTAGCATTTCTTGGTGGCGGCGGGCTGTCGCCTGACGGCGAGGTCACCGACTTCACGCGCAACGGCGCCGAGCAGCGCTCGCGCATGGTGGCCACGGCCAGTAAGGCTTATTTCGTGCTCGACAATTCGAAATTCGGGCGTCTGACGCCGCTGCGCATTCCACGCTTCGAACTGGCGGCAGGCGTCATCGTTGATGTACCGCCGCCCTCCTCCACCATCGAGGCGCTGGAGCGCAAAGGGCCAAAGCTCATAGTCGGCACTTAATGTGATTATTTGTTGCATTTTGTGTTGATATCTGTGCCACTTTCGTTATGTTGACCCCCATCACCTTTGGGAGATCGTTTCATCGTGGCGCAGGAATTCCCGATTCAGGCTCGAATCGTCATCGTCGGCGGCGGCATCATCGGTTGTTCGGTCGCCTATCATCTGACCAAACTGGGCTGGAGCGATGTGGTGCTGCTCGAGCAGGGGCAGCTCAGCGGCGGCACCACCTGGCACGCGGCTGGTCTTGTCGGCCAGCTGCGCAGCCATTCCAACATGACCAGCCTGATCCGATATTCCACGCAGCTCTACAGCGAACTGGAGGCCGAGACCGGTCTTGCCACGGGCTGGAAGAATTGCGGCTCGTTGTCGGTGGCGCGCACCGCCGACCGCATGACGGTGTTAAAGCGCACGGCCGCGTCGGCGCGTGCCCAAGGGGTCGAGATCGATGTCATTTCGCCCCGCGAAGCCGCCGAGCTGTGGCCGGTCATGGCTGTCGACGACCTCGTCGGCGCCGTCTGGCTGCCCGGAGACGGCAAGGCCAATCCGACCGATCTCACGCAATCGCTTGCCAAAGGCGCGCGCCATGGTGGCGCCAAGATATTCGAGCGGGTCAAGGTCACCGGCATCAGTGTCAGGAACGCCGTCGCCTGCGGTGTCGAGACCGACCATGGCGACGTCGCCGCCGAGATCGTCGTCAATTGCGCCGGCCAATGGGCGCGCAAGGTCGGGCTGATGTGCGGCGTCTCGGTGCCGCTGCATTCGGCCGAGCACATGTACATCGTCACCGGCCGGATCGAAGGCGTGCATCCGGATCTGCCCGTCATGCGCGACCCCGATGGCTTCATCTACTTCAAGGAAGAGGTTGGCGGCCTGGTCATGGGCGGCTTTGAGCCGCATGCCAAGCCGTGGGGCATGAAGGGCATTCCGGAGAATTTCGAATTCGCGCTGCTGCCCGACGATTGGGACCAGTTCGAGATCTTAATGGAAAACGCGCTGGTGCGCGTGCCGCAACTGGCGCAGGCCGAAGTCAAGAAATTCTATAACGGTCCCGAGAGCTTCACGCCCGACAATAATTTCCTCCTCGGCGAGGCGCCGGAGTTGAAGAATTTCTATGTCGGCGCCGGGTTCAATTCGATGGGCATTGCCAGTGCCGGGGGCGCCGGCAAGGCGCTGGCCGAGTGGATCGTCAACGGCGCGCCGACCATGGATTTATGGCCGGTCGACATCAGGCGCTTTGCCTCGTTCAACAACAATCCACGCTGGCTGCATGACCGCGTCGAAGAGACGCTCGGCCTGCACTACGCCATGCCATGGCCGAACCGCGAATTGGACACCGCGCGGCCCTTCCGCCGCTCTCCGCTTTACGACCGGCTTGCCGCTAAGGGTGCCTGCTTCGGCTCCAAGATGGGGTGGGAGCGCGCCAATTGGTTCGCGGCACCAGGAGAGAAGGCCGCGAACGACTATGCCTTCGGCCGCCAGAATTGGCACGAGGCGGTGCGGCGCGAGATGAAGGCGACGCGTGAAGCCGTCGCTGTCTTCGACCAGACCTCCTTCGCCAAGCTTCTTGTCCAGGGCCGCGACGCCTGCGCCGTGCTGAACCGCATATGCGCCGGCGACATCGATGTGCCGGTCGGCACGTCGGTCTACACGGGCGTGCTCAACGTGCGCGGCGGTTACGAAAGCGATCTCACCGTGATGCGGCTTGGCGCGGAAAAGTTCCTCATCGTCACCGGTTCCGCGCAGGCAGTCCACGACGCCGACTGGATCGTCAAGAACATCCCGGCGGGCGCGCATGCCGTCCTGACCGACGTCACCTCCGCCTATGCCGTGCTCGCCTTGATGGGGCCGCGTTCGCGCGACCTCTTGGGCAAACTTTCATCGGCGGATCTTTCCAACACCGGCTTCCCCTTCGCCACCATTCGCGAAATCGATATCGGCTACGCCACCGCCTATGCCAACCGCATGACCTATGTCGGTGAGCTCGGCTGGGAACTGATCGTGCCGACCGAATTCGCCGTCGGCGTCTACGAGGCGCTGCATGAGGCCGGCCGTGAATTCGGCTTGGCTGACGCCGGCTATTACGCGCTCGACGCCTTGCGCATCGAAAAGGGTTTTCGCGCCTGGGGTCGCGAACTGACGCCTGACATCAACCCCTGGCAGGCGGGGCTTGGCTTTGCCGTCGCGATGGACAAGCCGGGCGGTTTCATCGGGCGTGATGCGCTCGCCGCCGCGAAGTCCTCGGCACCGACCAGGCGCATCGTGCTGTTCACAACAGACGATGCCGAGCCGATGCTGTGGGGCGGCGAATTGATCCTGCGCGACGGCAAACCGGTCGGCGAGGTCCGCTCGGCCGCTTATGGCCATACGCTCGGCCGTTCGGTGGCGCTCGGGCTGATCGAGCACGAAGCGGGCGTCGACGCCTCGTTCCTGAGCAGCGGTCATTTTGAGATCGATCTGGCCGGCGTGCGCCACACCGCCACGGCGCATCTGCGCAGCCCCTACGATCCGAAGTCGGAGCGGGCGAAAGCCGATGCGGTGGAGATCAAGGTCGCGGCCTAAAGTGATCCCGAAAAATGGGAACCGGTTTTCGGACGAGATCATGCTCAACTAATCCGCCGACATCGAGCGCGCCATGTCGAGAAAGGCGCGCACGAGCTTGCCGCCGCTGCGCTCGCGCAGGCAGATCAGCGCCTCGTCCATCAAGGTCTCGGGCGCATCGATGGTGATCGGGACGAGCCGCGAATCCTGGCCGAATTCGGCCGCCGAGACAAAGCCGATGCCGGCGCCGGAGGCGACGATCTCGCGCACGGCCTCGCGGCCCTCGGCCTCGATGACCGGCCTGAGCTCGATCTTCGACGCAGCGGCGAGGTCTTCCAGCTTCTGGCGCGTCTTCGAGCCACGCTCGCGCATGACCAGTGATTCCTGCGCCAGCTGTTTGAGCGTCAGCGATTTCTTCCCCGACAGCGGATGGTCGATCGAGGTGAAGGCGATGATCGGCGTCGAGTTCAGTTTCAGCACCTCGAAATCGCGCCCCGCAGGCACTTCGCCCAGCACGCCAATGTCGGCATCGTAGCTGTAGAGGCTGCTGATCACAGTCTCGGTGTTGCCGGCGCGCACCGAAACCTGCACGCCAGGATAGCGGGCCCGGAAGCTGCCGAGGATGTGAAGCAGATGGTGCGCTGCATCGGCCACGATGCGCAGCGTACCGGAACGCAGGGCGCGTGACTCGGTCAGGAGCTCGAGCGCCTGCTGCTCGGTATCGAACATGCGGTGGGTTATTTCGAGCAGTTTCTGGCCGGAATGGGTCAGCGTAACCTGCTTCTTGTTCCGGTTGAAAAGCAGGACGTCATACTCTTCCTCGAGCTTGCGCACCTGGTCCGATATCGCCGGCTGGGTCAGGAACAGCGCTTCGGCCGCCCGCGAAAACCCACCGGAGATCGCCACCTGATGAAAAGCTCGCAGCTGAACGTAGCGCATCCTGTGTGCCTTTCGGGTCGCGAAGTCGCCTGCACTTTATCATAAGCCTTGGTAGTCAAAAGGCCGGAATAAACGATTCCCCTGATGCCTGGGATGAACTTCCTATGTTCACAACCGCGTCATGAGCAGCATGCAGCCTAAGCCCATACGCTCAGCGTCTATCGTTCCAATCGATACATCGATACAAAATAGCGATTTTACAAATATGTCGTCTGGGCCAACAATGGCGCCACATCAAAAGACCTGTCGGAGGACATCATGCTCGCCGAGACGAAATTTGCCGCGGAGCCGCTGGCCAGGCCGGCCCTGGGAGAGCCTTATCTTTTGACCCCCGGGCCGCTCACCACGGCCTATTCGGTCAAGCAGGCGATGCTGCGCGATTGGGGATCGTGGGACGGCGACTTCCGCGCCATGACATCAGACATGCGCCGCCGCCTGCTGGCGCTGACCGGCGACGGGAAAGGCGAGTTCGACTGCGTGCCGATGCAAGGCAGCGGCTCGTTCTGCGTCGAGGCGATGCTGGGCTCGTTCGTGCCCAGGGATGGCAAGGTACTGGTGCTAGCCAACGGCGCCTACGGGCTGCGTGCCGCACAGACCATGCAGTATCTTGGCCGCGACTATACGCTGATCGACAAGGGCGACTACTTGCCGCCGCGCGGTGACGAGGTGGCGGCCGCCCTCGAGGCCGATCCTGCGATCACGCATGTCATCGCCATTCATTGCGAGACCAGCTCCGGCATTTTGAACCCGGTCGCAGAGATCGCCGAGGCCGTCCATGCCAAGGGTCGCAAGCTGCTCGTCGATTCCATGAGCGCGTTCGGCGCCGTCGCGCTCGACGTCAACGAGATCCGCTACGAGGCAATGGTCTCGTCCGCCAATAAATGCATCGAGGGCGTGCCAGGCTTCGGCTTCATCATCGCCCGCAAGAGCGAGTTGGAAGCCGCCAAGGGGCGCAGCCACTCGCTGTCGCTCGACGTCCACGCGCAATGGGCGCACATGAACAAGACCGGCCAGTGGCGCTACACGCCGCCGACGCATGTCGTCGCCGCCTTCCTTGAAGCCTTGCGCCAGCACGAGGCCGAAGGCGGCGTCGCCGGCCGCGGTGCCCGTTATGTCAGGAACCGCGACGTCATGGTGGCGGGCATGCGCGAACTCGGCTTCGAGACGCTGCTTCGGGACCGCTGGCTGTCGCCGATCATCGTCACCTTCTTCAACCCCGCTCACACTAACTTCGCCTTCGATCGCTTCTATGAGTTGATGAAGGACAAGGGCTTCATCATCTATCCCGGCAAGCTGACGGTCGTGGATTCCTTCCGCGTCGGCTGCATCGGCCAGATGGACGAGCATGTCATGCGCCGCGTCGTCGAGGCGGCAGCGCAATCGCTTGATGAAATGGGCGTCGACACCGCCGCTCCACCCGCCGCGGCAATCGCCGAGCGTGCCAAACTCGCCGCCTGAAGCGGCCGATTTCGAGGATACCAGATGAACCAGATGTCTCCGATCAACGTCGCGGTCAACGGCCGCACCTACGCCTGGCCGCGCGTGCCGGCCATCGCCATCTGCCTTGATGGCTGCGAGCCGGCCTATCTCAACGAGGCGATCAAAGCCGGGTTGATGCCGGCCCTGGTCAGGATCAAGGAGAAGGGCACGGTGCGCTTTGCTCACTCGGTCATTCCGAGCTTCACCAATCCCAACAACCTGTCGATCGCCACCGGTCGCCCGCCATCGGTGCACGGCATCTGCGGCAACTATCTCTACGAGCGCGAGACCGGCAAGGAAGTGATGATGAACGACCCGCGCTTCCTGCGCGCGCCGACCATTTTTCAGGCCTTCTACGATGCCGGCGCCAAGGTCGCCGTGGTCACCGCCAAGGACAAGCTGCGTGCGCTGCTCGGCAAGGGCCTCGCCTTCGGCGAGGGCCGCGCGCTATGCTTCTCGGCCGAAAAGTCGGACACCACCACCGTGGCCGAGCACGGCATCGACAATGCCTCGAAGCATTTCGGCCTGCCGGTGCCGGAGGTCTATTCGGCCGAATTGTCGGAATTCGTCTTCGCCGCCGGCGTCCAGCTGCTCAAGGAATTCCGCCCCGACGTCATGTACCTGACGACGACCGATTATGTGCAGCACAAATACGCACCGGGTGTGCCCCAGGCCAACGCCTTCTACGAGATGTTCGACAAGTACCTGACCGAGCTCGATGCGCTGGGCGCCGCGATCGTCGTCACCGCCGACCATGGCATGAAACCCAAGCACAAGGCGGACGGTTCGCCCGACGTTGTTTATGTCCAGGACTTGCTCGACGAATGGCTGGGCAAGGACGCCGCGCGCGTCATACTGCCGATCACCGACCCCTATGTCGTGCACCATGGCGCGCTCGGCTCCTTTGCCACCGCCTATCTGCCTGATGGCGCCGACCAGGCCGACATCATGGCACGGTTGGCCAAGATCGACGGCATCATGCTAGTCGTCGACAGCCCTGATGCCTGCGAGCGTTTCGAGCTGCCGGCCGACCGCATCGGCGACATCGTGCTGATTTCGACCAAGAACAAGACGATCGGCACCAGCGAACACCGCCATGATCTCGCGGCGCTGAACGAGCCGCTGCGCTCGCATGGCGGACTGACCGAGCAGGAAGTGCCGTTCATAGTCAACCGCGTGCTGCCGGACCTGCCGAACGAACCCACGCTGCGCAACTTCGACGCTTTCTACTACGCGACCATGGCGGCGGCGGTGGCTTAGGCTGAGCCAGATGTCGACCCCCACTCCATCGAGCTTCGAGTTCGACAGCCTTGGCTCCCTTCCTCTCCCTCCGGAGGGGGGAGGTGGCGCCGCAAAGCGACGGAGTGGGTGAAGCCATTGCCGAGGCGCGATGCCGCTGCCTCCGAAAAATCAACACGGCCCTCTGAGCGCCCGGAAACACCGACATGACCAAGCTTGACCCTGCCATCAAAGTTCGCCACGAGCCGATGCGCATTGCCGGCAAGAAAGTCGATGCCGACAGCGTGGTCGAGGTTCGTTACCCCTGGAACGACACCGTCATCGGCACAGTTCCGGCCGGCCGTGCCGAGCATGCCCGCCAGGCGTTCGAGATCGCCGCCGGCTACAAGTCGAAGCTGACGCGCTACGAGCGCCAGCAGATCCTGTTCCGCACAGCGGAAGCGCTGGCGTCGCGCCGGGAAGAAATATCCGATCTGATTACGCTCGAGCTCGGCATCTCCAAGACCGACTCGCTCTACGAAGTCGGCCGCGCCTATGACGTGTTCACGCTTTCGGCGCAGATGTGCATCCAGGATGATGGCCAGATATTCTCCTGCGACCTCACTCCGCATGGCAAGGCGCGCAAGATCTTCACCACGCGCGAGCCCTTGAAGGCGATTTCGGCGATCACGCCGTTCAACCATCCCCTCAACATGGTCTCGCACAAGGTGGCCCCTGCCATCGCCACCAACAATTGCGTTGTGGTGAAGCCGACCGAACTGACGCCGATGACGGCATTGCTGTTGGCCGACATCCTTTACGAAGCCGGCCTGCCGCCGGAAATGCTGTCTGTTGTGACCGGCTGGCCGGCCGATATCGGCAACGAGATGATCACAAACGACAACATCGATCTCATCACCTTCACCGGCGGCGTGCCGGTTGGCAAGATGATCGCGCGCACCGCCGGCTACAAGCGTCAGGTACTGGAACTCGGCGGCAACGATCCGCTGATCATCCTCAACGATCTCTCCGACGAGGATCTGGCCAGGGCCGCCGATCTCGCCGTGGCGGGTGCTACCAAAAACTCCGGCCAGCGCTGCACGGCGGTCAAGCGCATCCTGGTCCAGGAGAGTGTCGCCGATCGCTTCGTGCCGTTGGTGCTGGAGCGGGCGAAGAAAATCCGCTTCGGCGACCCGATGGACCGCTCGACCGACCTTGGCACCGTCGTGCACGAGAAGGCGGCGGCATTGTTCGAAGCCCGCGTCAACATGGCTACGGAGCAGGGGGCTGAAATCCTTTACAATCCGGGCCGCCAGGGCGCGCTGCTGCCGCCGATCGTTGTTGATCGCGTGCTGCACACTTCCGAACTGGTTATGGAAGAGACCTTCGGGCCGATCATCCCGATCGTGCGCGCGCCGGACGATGACGAGGCGTTGATCGCGCTGTCCAACTCGACCGCCTTTGGCCTGTCGTCGGGCGTCTGCACCAACTCGTTTCCCCGCATGCAGAAATACATCGCCGGCCTGCAGGTCGGCACTGTCAACATCTGGGAAGTGCCGGGCTACCGCATCGAGATGTCGCCCTTCGGCGGCATCAAGGATTCAGGTAATGGCTACAAGGAAGGCGTCATCGAGGCGATGAAGAGCTATACCAATGTGAAGACGTTTTCGCTGCCCTGGTCATGACCAGGCGCGACTGACGAACAGAAAACAGGGGGAGCGGCCGTCGCTCCCTCATTCGCGTTTCGGAGAGGGTTATGGCCGCGATATCCGAGCTTGTGCATACAGAAGGCGATTCCAACACCACGGCGGCGCGCGGCCGCTGGGATGCCGGCCAGGACGATCCCCGCATTCGCGGCCTGCTCGATCGCGACGCGGCCGCCTTCATGCATCAGAGCCTGTCCAGCCCCTGCCTTTCGACGATCGCCAAGGCCGAAGGCATCTGGATCGAGGACACAGCCGGTCACCGTTTCATGGATTTCCATGGCAACAGCGTGCATCACCTTGGTTACGGCCATCCCAGGTTGGTCGCCGCGATCAAGAAGCAGCTCGACGAGCTCTGCTTCGCGCCGCGCCGCTTCACCTGCGAGCCCGCTGTCGAACTGGCCGAAAAGCTGGCAGCACTTGCGCCCGGTGATCTCGGCAAGGTGCTGTTTACTACTGGTGGCTCGGACGCCATTGAGGTGGCGCTGAAGATCGCGCGCGCCGCGACTGGCCGCTTCAAAACAGTATCGTTCTGGGATGCCTTTCACGGCGCCGGCTTCGGGGCGGCGAGTGTCGGCGGCGAGGCGACCTTCCGCTCCCACATCGCCGGACCCATGATGACCGGCACCGAGCACGTCGCGCCCTGGGACGGCTATCGGTGCCCGTACGGCCACGATTCGCTGGAAGGATCCGGGCTCGCCTGCGCCAACATGATCGCTTACGTGCTCGGCCGCGAGCAGGATGTGGCGGCGGTCGTTGCCGAGCCGATGCGCGCGACGCCCAATCCGCCGCCGGCCGGCTTCTGGAAGCGGGTGCGCGAGGCCTGCGACCGGCACGGCACGCTCCTGATCTTCGACGAGATTCCGACTGGCCTCGGCAAGACCGGAAAATTCTTCGCCCACGAACATGACGGTGTGACGCCCGACATCGTCGTCCTCGGCAAATCGCTCGGCGGCGGCATCCTGCCGATCGCCGCCGTCATCGCGCGTCGCGACCTCGACGTCACCGGCGGCTTTGCCATCGGTCACTACACCCATGAGAAAAATCCGGTGACGACGCGTGCCGCGCTGACCACCATCGACATCATCCTGGAGGAGGGACTGGTCGAGCGCTCGGCCGAGCTTGGCCGGCATATGCTTGGACGGATGCAGGACCTGATGGCGCGTTCGTCCCATGTCGGCGATGTCAGAGGCAGGGGACTGATGGTCGGGGTCGAACTCGTCGAGGACCGCGCCTCGCGCCAGCCGACACGCGACCTCGCCGAACGTGTCTTCTATGCCTGCCTGGAACAGGGACTGAGCTTCAAGGTCAGCCAAGGCAATGTGCTGACACTCTCGCCGCCTTTGGTCATTTCGAAGACCGATCTCGACCGGGCACTCGACATCGTCGAAGCCGCGGTGTTGGCGGCCTGACCATGAAGGCCGTCCGCACAGACCGGGAACTCGAATGTCCTGGCATTGACGTCGGCTTGCTGGCGAAGGGCGTCGACCTGGTGACGCTGCCGGACGGTCTTCCAGAAACCGAGCTCATCGAGGCGGTTGCCGACGCCGACCTTCTCTTGATGTGCTACACGCCGATCACCGCGCGGGTGATCGATGCCGCTCCCAAGCTGAAGGGCATCGTCAAATATGGCGTCGGCATCGATGCCATCGACATCCCCGCCGCGATGCGGCGCGGCGTTCCCGTGGTCAACGTACCCGAATATGCCGAGGAAACCGTTGCCGAAGGAGCCTTCGCGCTGATGATCGCGCTGGCCAAGCGGCTGCCGGCGATCACGCAGGCAATGTCGCGCGACGGCTGGATCTGGCCCGAACAGCGCTGGCTGGGGCGAGACATTTCCGGCGCCACATTGGGGCTGGTTGGCTGCGGCAAGATTGGCCGCAGCATGGCGCGCATGGCCGGGCAGGGGTTTGACGCTCGGGTTCTTGGTTTCGATCCCTGCGTCGATCCGGCGACGATGCACGCCGGCGGCATCGAAAAGGTCGACGATCTCCAAGCCATGCTGCGGACCTGCGACTTCGTTTCCATCCATTGTGTGCTGAACGACAACACGCGCGGCCTGATCGGCCAAGCCGAACTCGCTTGCCTCAAGCCTTCCGCCATCATCGTCAACGTCTCACGCGGTGCGCTGATCGACGAGACGGCACTGATCGAAGCGATCGTTGCCGGACGCATAGGCGGCGTCGGGCTCGACGTCTATTCGGTCGAGCCTTTGGCAAAGTCGGGCCATCCGATGAGCGCATTGTTCGGCCGCGACAATGTGATCCTCTTTCCGCATCTCACATTCTTCACGCACGAAGCGATGCGCCGGCTTGAAGAAGACACGCTCGCCCGCTGCTTCGAAATCCTCGACGGCCGTCCGGTGACAGTCCGCTCGTTCGATCCTCGTCTGCGGGCGCAGACGGCAGGCGTTTTATTCTCCTGATTATCCCAGCGTTTTAGGGTTCGGGAGCTTGCTTGGCATAAGTCTCGAAGGCTCGAAATGCGTCCACGACGTGCGACAGTTCTGTGACAAATATCAGAGGAAGTTTGTCTGTCATAAAATAAATAGATTTTACTTATCGATCCCCAGTCATCAGAGTTGTCACAACGACGACATCCAATCGGCTCAACGTCCGGCAGAGACCGATGCCGATTGGTCCTAGTGCATCGCAGAATGTGCCTTAAATCAAAAGGGGAACTGGTCATGAAATCACGAAACGCAACCATGGTCGCGGCCTTCGCCGCGTTGCTCGCTTCGGCCGCTCTCGTCGGACCGGCCCTCGCCGACGGCGTCGTCACCATCTATTCCGCCGATGGCCTGCATGATGGCAATGGCAGCTGGTACGAAACCGAATTCGCCGCCTTCACAAAGGCCACCGGCATCACCGTTCAGTATATCGAGGCAGGCTCGGGCGGCGTCGTCGAGCGCGTCGCCAAGGAGAAGTCGAACCCGCAGGCCGACGTGCTTGTGACCTTGCCGCCTTTCATCCAGCGCGCCGCCGTAGACGGCCTGCTGCAGGATTACAAGCCCGAAGCCGCATCCCAGATCGACGGTGGCACCGACAAGTACCGGCCGCTGGTCAACAACTACATGGACTTCATCTACAACAGCGCCGTGCTGTCGGAAGCGCCGAAGACCTACAACGACCTGCTCGACCCGAAGTTCAAGGGCAAGATCCAGTATTCGACCCCCGGCCAGGCCGGCGATGGCACGGCCGTCATGCTGCAGATCATCCATGCCTTTGGCGGCGAGGACGCCGGCTTCGCCTTCATGAAGAAGCTGCAGGACAATAATGTCGGCCCGTCCGCCTCCACGGGCAAGCTGACCGCGCTGGTCAACAAGGGCGAACTGCATGTCGCCAATGGCGATCTGCAGATGAACATGTCGCAGATGGCCGACAATCCGAACATCAAGGTGTTCTGGCCCGCTGGTCCGGACGGCACCCGCTCCACCTTCGCCTTGCCCTACGAAATCGGGCTGGTCGCCGGCGCGCCTAATGCCGACAACGGCAAGAAGCTGATCGACTTCCTGCTCGCCAAGGAAGCACAATCGACTGTAAGCTCGGTTGCGCTCGGCATGCCGGCCCGAAAGGACGTAAAGCCCGATGATGCCAACTTTGCCAAGGCACAAGAGGCGATGAAGGGCGTCACCATCTGGTCGCCGAACTGGGACGAGGCGCTGAGCAAGCTTCCCGACTACGTCAGGAAGTGGAACGAGGCGACCGGAAGCTGACACCCGAGGGCAGAAATCGGGAGGACCATGCCATGTCGGCCGCAGCCTTTACTGGTACCAGTGTCATGGACATCGACGCCGCGAAAATTCGCGGCGCCGGCTCCAACGTCCATTTCGACAAGGTCAGCGTCGCCTACGGCGCGCATGTCGTCCTGCACCCGCTGACCCTGGATATCGCGCCCGGTGAAATCCTGGCGTTGATCGGCCCCTCCGGCTCGGGCAAGACCACCGCCTTGCGGGCCGTTGCTGGTTTCGTGCGGCCGGCAAGTGGCCGCATCCGCATCGGCGCCACCGATGTGACCGACCTGCCGCCCCACGAACGTGGCCTCGGCATGGTGGTGCAGAATTACGCGCTGTTTCCGCATATGCGGGTCGAGGACAACGTCGCCTTTGGCCTGCGGGCCCAAGGCGCCGACAAGGCGCTGATTGCCGAGCGGGTCAAGGATGCGCTCGGTACTGTCGGCATGGCGACTTTTGCCCGGCGTTATCCGCGCGAACTCTCGGGTGGCCAGCAACAGCGCGTGGCGATCGCCAGGGCATTGGCCGTGCGGCCGCGTGTGCTGCTGCTCGACGAGCCGCTGTCGGCGCTCGACGCGCAGATCCGCCGCAACATGGTCGAGGAGATTGCCCGCCTGCACCGCAGCCTGCCGGGCCTGACCATCCTCTATGTCACCCACGACCAGACCGAGGCGCTGACGCTTGCCGACAAGATCGCCATCATGCGCGACGGCTGGGTCTGTTCGCACGGACCGACGACGGAACTCTACCGCCGTCCGCCGAACCGGTTCACCGCCGAGTTCCTCGGCCGCGCCAACCTTCTGCCGGTGACGGTCGCCGAGGGCGCCGGGTCGAAGGGCCTTGCCACGGCAAGGCACGGCGACGCGGTGCTCAGGGGTGCCGGCCGCGACGAGAAGGCTGGCGACAAGAGCCTGCTCTGCATCAGGCCGCAGCACCTTAGCCTGACCGCCGACAGCGAGCATACCAACCGCATCGTCGGCACATTGATGGAAGTGCACTGGCAGGGCGAACTCACTCATCTCGTGCTGGATGTCGAGGGCACACCGGTTCGTGTCTCGGCAACGAGATTGCCGGTCGCCTTGCCCGAGCCCGGCGCCCAGGTGCCGCTGTTCTTCGCTCCCGCCGATACCTCGCTTCTGCCGGAAGACGCCGGTGTCTGAGGCGATCGCCATCGGTTCGCCGGCCACCAGCAGGCGGGAACCCGGCAAATTCTGGATCGTGCCGCCGGCGGCCCTGCTGGCGCTGCTGTTCTTCTATCCGCTGGCGCTTATTGCCCGGCAGGCATTCCTTGACGATAGCGGCGTCGCCAATGCCGCCGAGATCATTCGCGTCCTGCATTCGCGGTTCTTCCTCAACGCGCTGATCAACACGGTGACGATCTCGGTCGCGGCGACAGCCGGATGCCTGGCCGTCGGCCTCGTGCTGGCGCTGATCCTGGCCTTCGTGCCGTTTCCCGGCAGCGGCTTCATCGCCCGGCTGATCGACACGTTCATCGCGCTGCCGACTTTCCTGGTGACGCTGGCCTTCACCTTCCTCTACGGGTCCGCCGGCATGCTCAACACCGGGCTGATGGAGGCCTTCTCGCTGCCGCTGCCGCCCGTCGATTTCCTCTATTCGACATGGGGCGTGGTGCTGGCCGAGGTCACGGTCTACACGCCCTTCATCCTGCGGCCGCTGCTTGCCGCCTTCTCCCTGGTCGATCGCGGCCAGATCGAAGCGGCAAGCGTGCTCGGCGCCAGGCCGTTCCGCATCGTGCACCAGGTCATCCTACCGGCCGCGGTTCCGGCGCTCATCGCCGGCGGCAGCCTGTGCCTGCTGTTGACCGTCAACGAATTCGGCATCGTGCTGTTCATCGGCGCCAAGGGCGTCATCACGCTGCCGTTGCTGATCTACGGCAAGGCGATCCAGGAGTCGGCCTACCAAGTCGCCTGCATCATCGCCGTGGTCAACATCGCGCTGTCGCTCGGCCTGTTCGGCCTTTACCGTTTCGCCGCCGCCCGGTTGGGGGTCTAGCCAATGCTGGTCTGGTCGCGCCCTGGTCGCATCGTGCTGTGGATGCTCTTCGCGCTGATCTTCGGCGTGCTGTTCCTGGCGCCGCTGGCGATCATCCTCCTGTCCAGTCTCGCCGACCAGTGGAACGGCGTGCTGCCCAATGGCCTGACGACGGAGCATTACACCGATGTGGTCAAAGGGTCGGCCTGGAACTCGGTCAAGGCCAGTCTGATCACCGGCTTCCTGGCCGGTGCGCTGGCATTGGTCAGCGGCACATGGGCGGCACTGTCGCTTCGCCTCCAGGGGCACTCCTTGAAACGGCTGCTCGGCCTGCTGTTTTTCATCCCCAGCGCCGTGCCTTCGGTGTCGGTCGGGCTGGGCCTGCTGGTTGCCTTCAGTCATCCGCCGCTGCTGCTCAACGGCACGATCGCGATCGTCATGATCGCCCATTTCGTGCTGATCTCGGCCTTCACCTTCGGCAATGTCTCGGCCGGTCTGGCACGGCTATCGCCCGACTTCGAACAGGTGGCCTCGAGCCTTGGCGCGCGGCCGGCCTACCGGCTCTGGCACGTCACGCTGCCTCTGCTCGCGCCTTACCTTGTCGCCGCCTTCGGGCTGAGCTTCGCGCTCTCCATGGGCGAGCTTGGCGCGACCGTGATGGTCTATCCGCCAGGCTGGGTGACGCTGCCGGTGTCGATTTTCTCGCTCACAGATCGCGGCGACATCTTTGCCGGAGCGGCGCTGACCATGATCCTGGTGGTGGCAACGCTGGTCCTGCTCCTCGGACTCGAGCGCGTCACCGCACGCGCCACCGGTTCGTAGCAAATTGAATTCAGCGAGATTGCGATCGGGAGAAGCAAACCGTCGAAGCGGACTATCTGCACCTATTTCGACGAGAATTTTCTTCAATCTTGCCCCGTTCGAGCAGATCGAGGGCCTGTACAGGTGCCTCGACGACGATCCGTTTGGCCGCGCGCTCCTGCGGCGATACAGCGACCGGTTCCCCGGCAGCGCGATGTTGACGGCAGGCAGCGGCTGCACCGGCCATTACCGGGCGATCAGGATGTGGGAAGCGGCGGTGAACGAGGCCGGCACGATCGAGCGCGCGACGCGGTCATCGGGGCGCTCGATCATACCCGGATAGGCGAGGGGCCGGCGGTCCGGCCGAAATGGTCCCCGGCCAGCACCACGTTCGCATGAACATGTACATCGCGCAGGCGCAGCGCGGCCGCTTCACCGCCCTGCAGTCTGCCAATGACTATGGCCAGAACGCATTGGAGGTACTCGATCAGGAAGTCGGACGGCACCGGTTGCTGCGGATGAAGCCTGAGCTTGAGTCGATGGTCGAGGACAACGAGGCGGCACCTTTGGCCCTGGCGGCCGAACAGTATGCAACCGTGCACAAGTATGCCGGTGCTTTTCTGCGGACGCTCACATTCCAATCGGCGCGGCGACACGATCCGCTTCTTGCGGCAATTTCGCTGCTGAAACGCCTGTATGCCGAGAGGCGTCGGACGCTCCCGGATCGCGTCCCAGTCACCCACCTCAGCCAAGCCGATCTACGGCTCATCTTCGAACAGGGAAAGCCTGATCGCCGTGTCTACGAGATTGCAACGCTCGCGGCTTTGCGAGACAGGCTTAGATCTGCAGACATTTGGGTCGACGGCAGCCGATCCTTCCGGCCGATCGATGAGCCCCTGATGCCGCGGTCGGCATTCACCACAATGAAGGAAGAGGATCGGCTCGGATTGGGCGTCCAGCGTGATGGCGCGGCTTGGCTCGCCGAAGCGCGGCAGATGCTCGACTTCAATCTGAAGCGCCTGGCGCACAGAGCACGGTCAGGGAAGCTCGAAGGTGTTCGCCTTGAAGCCGGGACGTTGATCGTCACACCGACCGCTGGCGAAGTTCCTGCCGCCGCCGAGGAACTGAATGCCGAGATCAGCGATATGTATCCAATGGTTGAGGTGCCGGATCTCCTGAGGGAAGTGCACGATCGGACTGGTTTTGCCGACCAATTCACGCATCCTAGGACACATTGTCGAGCAAGGTCGACTTATCCCAAGCCTTGTGTTGATTCAGGCAGCCATTCACCATTCGGCGTCATTTCGTTGACTGTCTCGGGTAGGTCCCGCGTAATCCTTCTGATTAGCTCCTCGCGCGAAAGACCCGTCTGCACCGACATGGACATCAGTGTACCTTCGTCCATCGCCGCTTCGACGAGCCTTGGCTCGATTGGTTGGTTTGGGCCGTTGCCAACCCACGAGTCGACTTTAGATCCTGCGCCCAGCTCCCTGAATCGGTCGAGGATCTGACCAAGGTCAGCCCTCGACACGCCATTAGTTATCTGAGCCAGAATTCTGCGTTGCGGATCGTTTGGGTTAAGATACCCCGCTCCCGGAATCAATTCACAGACTTTGTCGCGACTTCGGTATGCCAAAACGCGAAGCATCGCGATCGCCAGTCTTCCCAGATTTGCCATTTGGTCTCCTCCGCGGTTTGGCATGAGCGAGTCTTGGCGAATGCCGACGCGTTCGGGCTCGAATAACTGCCGGTCGGCTCGCCGCCGGAGAGGACGCGTCCTTCCGGCGCTTGGCTGCCGCCCTGCGTCGATCGAACCTCCTAACCGGCGCCTCCCGGGTTTGTTCCGCTTGTCGGAGTTTGTCGGTGAACGATGCAGGGGCGCCCGACTCGACGGGAAACTCTACCGGTCGAGAGATAGAGTCGGCCCAATCTGACCTATTTTCAGAACGATGGCGGATCGGTTGCCCTAGCTATCTGGGACGCTGGCTCGCGCACGAATTTCATTTTCGGCGGCACGGCCAACTGCCTGAACCGATCAGCCAGGCTGTCGAGAGCTTGACGCATGCCCACGCCCGCAGCCGCCGTCCCGTGTCCGCTGATGACCATCTGCGGCTTCAGTGCGGCCATGTGCTTCACCGATCTTTCCGCCGCATCCCAGTCGGGCGTGAAATAGCGTGGCGGACCGTGCATCTCGAGATCCTGAACGGCGACCTCATAGACCGACTCCTGACCCGTGGTGATGAAAGCGTCCCCCACGATCAGCGAGCGGTCTTCCTCCCGCCAGAGCGAGATATGCCCCGAGGCGTGTCCCGGCGTGTGCAGCCATTGCCATCCGGGCATCCCGGGGATCCATCCGTCGGCAGGCAAGGACACCAAGCGGTCGCCAAGATCGGATCGGGCCGCATGGAAAGAGCGGCGAAAGCAATGCCATCAGTCCAACCCCCCACAGGGGTCCGGTGGCGGATAGAACATGGTTCCGTCCAGATAACGCTCGAGCGGGTGTGCGAAGACAGGCACGTCCCACGTATTCGCAGGTCCAGAACCGTTCCCACATGGTCGAAATGGCCGTGAGTCAAGATGATCGCGGCCGGCCGCGTGTCAGTCCCAAAGCGCTTTCCGCGACCGCAAGGATGCTGCTCCGGGACGTCGGCAACCCTGTATCGAGCAGCACCCATTTGCGATCTCCGCTGCCCGGTGCGCCGAAGAACACGACATTGACGATTGCCAATCGCAAATGGCCCAGATCTGGTGCGATACTCCAAGCGCCGTCGCCACGATCCTCCCGCCTGGCGCGGTCGATATCGGAAAGTCGAATTTGAACGGTCATATGATCCCGTGCCTCTGTTGTTTGCGAGCATCCGGCCGAGCTGATCGATGCCGGTGGTACATCCCCGAACTTGGCTCCGGCCGCCTTGTTCCTGATTTGCCTTCGCCACTCAGCTACCGGACGGTGGACCACCGGAACAAAGACACGACCAATCGGTTCGGCACTACTCGGTCATGTAAGAATGACGGGTATGCCGAACTGAGCAGGGGGATGCTGCTTGCCCGATCGGATGCGTTTTCGCCAAGGCAGTTCTCGCTCCGAACAATCCGGCCGAGTGCGAAGCCGACTGACCAAAGGAGACTTCGAATGAACGAGGCGGCACGCACGAAGGGCCAGGAGGTGGATGCTTCGGTTTCCGGTGCTTGGCGCTTTGCCAGTTTTTTCATGGCGGGCTTTGAATGCTCCTCGCATCGGCGCAAGGACGGCGTTCGCCTCGACCTTATTCGTGCGACCTCGCATAATTTGCATGCCCTGGGCGACTACCGCGGCTGCGCCGAACTCGGCCTTCGCACCATCCGCGACGGGTTGCGCTGGCACCTGATCGAAACCGCTCCCGGAACTTATGACTGGTCAAGTTGGGCGCCTATGGTCGAGGCAGCCCAAACGGCAGGTGTCCAGGTCATCTGGGACATCTTCCACTACGGATCCCCAGACCACGTCGATCAGGGGTCGCAGCATTTCATCGATGCCTATGCCTCATTTGCGGCCGAGGCCGTGAGGGTGCACCGCTCGATTACCGGAACATCGCCTCTGTTGTGTCCAATCAACGAGATCTCCTTCTTTGCCTGGGCTGTTGAGGTCAGCTATTTCCCGCGCGTGGGGCCGAACAAACGGGGATGGTTCAAGCGGCATCTCGTCAAGGCCGCCATCGCGGGTGTTCGTGCAATGCGGGAAGTCGACCCGGCATGCAGATTTGTCTGGGCCGAGCCGCTCATCCATATCGCGCCACGCGACCGGACCCGAGGCGAAAGGCGCCGGGCCGAAAACGCCCGATTGGGACAGTTCGAGGCTTACGACATGTTGCTGGGCCGCGTCGAACCTGAGTTGGGCGGGAGCGAAGATGTTGTCGACGCCGTTGGCCTGAATTTCTACCCGCACAATCAATGGTACATAAATGGGCCGACTATTCCGATGGGGCACCACGAGTACCGTGCTCTGTCGGAAATGTTGATGGAGGCCGCTCATCGATACGGCAAGCCGATGTTCATCGCAGAGACCGGGTCGGAGGGATCCGGCGGGCCGGCCTGGCTCCACTATGTCTGCGACGAGGTGCGTGCGGCGATGAGCCTCCAAGCGCCGATCGAGGGTATTTGCCTGTACCCGATAACCGCCTACCCCGGGTGGGATAATTCCCGACATGCGGAGGTGGGGCTGTTTTCGGTCATCCAGGCGGATGGCACGCGACGTCTGTGCCAGCCAATCGCGGACGAACTGGTCCGTCAGCAATATCTGTTCGCGCCGAATCTGACGCGCTGAAGGTGTGGCCGGCAACACCAAGGGGAGGGCGCCTGCCCGCCCCGCGGTGCTGGATGAGTTCTTTGCGGTTCCCCAGCCGCCTTTAGCCCTTATGTGCAGGGGAACTTATTGCCAAGTCCGCCAACGTCTTTCCCGGGCTTGCCCATTCCGGGACGCTTTTTTGGATGCGATCGAAAGTAGCCAGAGCCTGTCCGACCACCTGATCCATGTTGTAGTAGCGGTATGTTGCCAGGCGTCCGACAAACCACACGTCCGAACAGGTTGCGGAGAGTGCTTCATAGCGCTTGTACAGCGCTTCGTTTTCGGCCCGCGGCACCGGGTAGTACGGATCTCCGATATCCGTGGGGTATTCGTAGGTCAGGCTGGTCCGCGAGTTCTGCTGGCCGGTGAGATGTTTGTACTCCGTGATGCGAGTGTAGTCTTGCGTCTGCGGATAATTGACGACGGCAACCGGCTGAAACTGTTCGCAGTCCAGTGTAACGTGCTCGAAACGCAGCGAGCGATAGGGAAGATGCCCGAGCTGCCACCCGAAATATTCATCGATTGGTCCGGTATAGATCAGGCGCCTGAACGGAATCTTCTCACGAATTTCGCGGAAATCGGCATGCAGCATGATCTTGATGTTCGGGTGATCGAGCATGCGTTCGAACATCCTTGTGTATCCGCCGGCCGGCATTTTCTGGAAGCTGTCGCTGAAATAGCGGTCGTCATGGTTGGTCCTGGTCGGCACTCGTGCTGTCACAGATTTACTCAGTTGGCTGGGATCGACGCCCCATTGCTTCCTTGTGTAGCCACGGAAGAATTTTTCGTAGAGCTCGCGTCCGACGGTACTGACGACGACGTCCTCCGCCGTGCGAACATCCTCCACAGTCTCGCGTCGGGACGCAAAGAAATCCTCCAACTGTGCCGAGGTCAGGTCCAGACCGTAAAGGCGGTTGATCGTGTCGAGATTGATCGGGATCGGAACGAGCTTCCCGTCCACCGCCGCCAACACCCTGTGCTCGTATGACCGCCATTCGGTGAACTGCGACAGATACCCCACGATCGCCTGACTGTTCGTGTGAAAGATATGCGGACCATAGCGGTGGATGAGGATGCCGGCTTCGTTGTAGCAATCGTAGGCGTTGCCGCCGACATGGCCGCGGCGATCGACCAGCAGAACGCTCTCGTGACGCTGCGAGGCTATTCTTTCGGCAAGCACGCTGCCGGCAAAACCCGCCCCGACGACCAGCCAATCGAACATGGCTAAGCACTCCTGCGAAGAGGGACGACCTTTTTGCCTTGATAGGCGCGCTCAATGTGAGCTGCCATGGCGTTCCATGTTCGCTCCCACGAGGTGTTCGCAAGGTAGGCGTCGACTTGCTGCATAAGCATTTCACGCGGCCGTAAAAGAACGGAGCGCAGCTTGATTTCCAGATCATCGGGGTCGGCGATTTCCACCAGTCCAGCGGCGCCGTAGCTGCGCACCACGTCGACGATCGCCGTCGAGATCACCGGCAGGCCCGCCGCCAGGAACTCCGGCGTCTTGGTAGGGCTGATGAACCGGGTCGCTTCATTGAGTGCGAACGGCATCCAGCCCGCATCCCAATGGCGCAGGTAGTCGGGCAGATCGCGGTAACCTTTCCCGCCCAGCCAGTGAAGATTCTCGGCCTGGGGCAGGTCTGCGGGGTCGATCTTGACCACCGGGCCGAGCATGACGAAATGCACGTCCGGCATGGTCTCCGCCGCTTGAGCCACGAGATCGACATCCAGCCGCTCGTCGATTACGCCGAAATACCCTACCCTCGGGTGAGGGATTCCGGTCTGATCGGCTGGGTCCTTGCCCGGCTTCCTTGCCTTATGAAAGTGGCTCACATCGATGCTGCTCGGGAAGGGATAGATCGCATGATGCAGATGACGTTTGTTCTCGAACAGGCTTAGGCCGCCTGTAAAAACGCGATCGGCGCGGCGCAGAAGTGCCTTTTCCAGTTGGCCGAGTTCGGGTGGTGCATTCTTGAACGCGGAGAGTTCGTCCATGCAGTCATAGACGCATACGTCCGGCACAAGGTATTCCGTGAAGCGAAGAGCCATTGGTGTGTAATACCAAGCGATAAGCCGGCTGTGCGGCATAGAAGCGATTGTCTGCTGAACAAATCTCCGCTGCACGGCATCTGCTTTCGTGGCGGACGTGCCGAGCGGGAGCACTGGTGTGACAATCAGAATGTTTGGCGAGGCCTCGCTTTTCCGTATCACCGGCTGCGGCAGTTCTTCGAAAAGGGGTTCTTCAAAGTAGACCACTCTCTGCTGCATGGACGCGAGAGTGAGGATATGCTGCGGTCTTTGATGAACGAAATTCCACCTTAAATGGGAGAAGCAAACCAGAAGATTTTGCCTGCCAGCATGTTTACTAGCGGTTGCCCTGCTCAAGGCTGCTTCCATTGAGATATTCCTTTTTATAGACGGTCGTTTATGTTGCGACTAACATTTGTTAATCGTGAATGACGAAGAATTAAACTTCGGTTTCAGCTCCTAACTTTCGTGCAGGTGAGTTGTTCCAAGTTGAAACAAACAGCCTCGGTCGCTGCTTTGGATGGGCGCTGGCTGCGCGGGGGAGAATGGCAGCCGGAGGGGACGGGCCATCGGAAGGCTCCCGATCAGGTTTGCTGGTAGAGAACCGCCCTTGCCGTATTTGTGTTGAACTCGCTGGCTATAAAATATGCGGGACATCCAAATTGATTCGCCTGCATCGCTGGGGATCCAGGGCAAGGCAAATTCCGGGACTGAGATGAAGATCACCTTCGATACCAACGTGTTTCCGCTGTTTCATCCGCAGAGCGTGGATGACCTCAAGGACCCATGCCCCGTCTTCGATGGCAGGCTGTGGCATGTCTTCGGTTCAAGCGGGACGGTAACGACCGAGACGTGGAGAATCCTGCACGCGACGGCGCCCGACCTTTATGGGCCTTGGACCGAGCACGAAGCGATCGAGCTTCCCATCAACGGGACGGGGGTCGCGGCTCCGGGCGTCATCCACGAAAGTGGCGTCTTCCACATGTTCATCCAGACCGAGTTCATGAAATCCGGCGGCCGTTGCGAGCATGCGGTTTCCAACGACGGCTTCCATTGGGTGGTTCTCACCCCGGCCATTCTCGCCATCCCCGACACGGAGGAGGATGGAATCTACGATCCACACCCCGCGGTCATCGGCGGCAAGCGCTATCTCGCTTACTCTGCCATGCCAAAATTCAACAGGGTGCCGCAGCCCGACATCTATCTCGCACGCAGCCAGTCCGACTCGTGGTTCGGTCCCTGGAAGCGGATAGGCAAGATACTCGATCATGCTGATGTTCCTCATCACAATACGAGAGAGGATCCCGACTATGAATGGGGCATAGAGGGTGCGCAGCTGGTCGAGTTACCAGATGGCCGCGTGCTTCTGAACGCCACTTGCTTTCTCCCAAATGGCCTTCGTGGGAACCGTCAGCGCGTATTTTTCGCCATCGCGGATGACGTCGCCGGACCCTACGTGTCGATCGGCCCGGTGCTCGAACCAGGCCAGCCCGGAGAGAATGGTCATTCGACAGTGATGATAGAAGGCAGCCAACTTTCACTGTTCTACCAAAGCCGGGTTGCCGCGACCGATCACCGGTGGCGTTACGGCTTGGCCAGATGTGACGTCGCTCTGTTTTCCAAGGTTGCCTAATCCCGGGCCGACGGTCAGCGCCACCGCGTTCGACCGGCCGGCACGGCCCCGCGTCGTGGCAATTGAGCTCTGCTGACAGGGGGGCGATCCGCTGCCAGTTCTTTCGGAATTAAACGGCTGCCCGGGCGGAATGCGTCCAGGCTGAGGTTCGGCTAGCTGCAAACAAACAGTCGGCCATGTATCACACCGACAAGAAATTGCAGTTCCCGGTTCGAGTCGAGGCGTCGAACCCACTCTTTGCTCCCGCCTTACGGCAGGCCATAGACGGAGTGCGCCGATGCTCTCGCCGCCCCGGCCAAGCCCTGGTGCGCAAATTGGGCAGATGTTCGACAGGAAGGCAGCCGAATGGGTAAAATCGCAGGCAGGAAGCGGCGGCGAAAGCCACCGCTTCCGCTTTGTCCCGTTCGCACTCGAGGGTGGCGGCCTCCCGTCAAGACGCCTCCGGCTGACGAAGCCCGGCGAAGACATCGCGAATGAGCTGCGGCAGGACGTCGAACGAGTAGCCGACGTGCGTCACTCGAGCGGCGTGTGATAATGCGTCCCAAGGGATCGATGTTGATGGTCGGTATGTTGGCCAGTGCTCGCTGGAGAAGCCAGCGCACGCTGTCTTTCCGCGATGGCGTGCTGCCGGCGACGATGTCGAGCGAGGATTCATCTACTTGGCGATCGGCAGCTGTGCTGGAGAACTGGACCGAGGCCCCGCGGCAACGCCGCTCTTGCCTGCGGTGTCCGGACCAAGCTTCCCCTGCATCGCCCTTGAATCGCAAAAAGCTCTTCGTCAACGGAACATCGCAGGTTCCATGAAGTTGGGCAGCACGGAGGAACGTGCAATGAACAGTGTCATCTATCTTATCGGCCTCGTCGTTGTCGTGCTCGCGGTCCTCTCCTTCCTCGGTTTTCACTAGGTGATCCATGCAACGCAATGACGGCCAGGGCCGTAAACCCGCAGATTTCGACAAGGCGACAAGTGACGTTTCCGACAGGGTTGGCCGGGAAAAAGAGCGCGCGAGCGAGTTGCTTCACGATGCGCGCGACGAACTGACCCGCAAGACTGGCGGCTACGCAAAAGAAGCCACGCAGGTCATGTCGGACAAGGCAGAGGAAACGCAGCGCGACATCGGGTCGAGCTTGGCGGCGTTGGGCGGCGCGCTACGGGCGGCCAGCGATCACCTAGCCAACCATGATGAAAGGACAGCATCGAAATTTGCCTTGGAGGCCGCTGGCGGACTGGAGCGGCTTTCCTCCTCGTTGAAACAAAAACCGTTGGGGCAGGTGCTTGAGGATGTGCAGTCCTTCGGCCGGCAAAACCCCGGTGTCCTGCTCGCTGGCTCCGTATTGGCTGGATTGGCGCTTGGACGGTTCATCAAAGCCTCCCCACCGACAAGCCCCGAGGCATCTCGGAGTGCCTCGGGAGAAGCCAACTCGCAGACCGTTCGATCTGCTGATCGGTCGACAGACGGCTCCCGAGGATATGGCCGCCCCGATGACGATCTGGCCACGCAGCACGCGGAGCAAGACAGATGAACACGCAGGACAATCCCAGCCTCGCGACCCTGGTGACCGACTTGGCCCAAAACGTCACCACGCTGGTGCAAACCGAAGCCAGGCTTCTGCGGGCGGAGCTTTCAGAAAAGCTCACCAAGACGGGAGCTGGCGCCGCCGAGGTGCTGGGCGGAGCAATCTGCCTGCTCGCGGCTCTGATCGTGCTGCTGCAAGCACTGGTCATCGCATTGACTCGGGCAGGGCTGGGCGCCGGGTGGTCCTCACTGCTGGTCGGCGTGGTGGTAGCGATTCTTGGCGTTATCCTGCTGCGCACGGGGACGGCAAGCATGGCGCCTTCCGAACTTACTCCCGACCGGACGCAGGAACAGCTCAGGCGCGACGCGAATGTGATCAAGGAACAAGTGAGATGACCGAGAAATCCGCAGCCGAACTTGAACGCGAGGCGGAGGCCGCGCGCGCCAGGGTGGTGGAAACCGCCGAATCCATTCGAGGCAAGATGACACCGGGACAATTGCTGGATGAATTCACCGGGATCTTCTCCGGAGGAGAGAGTTCGGCCATGCTCAACAACCTGAGAACCCAGGTCCGGGACAATCCTTTGCCCGTGACCATGGTGGGCGCCGGCCTGGCTTGGCTGATGCTGGGCAGTGGTCCGTCGAACGGCAGCAACCGCCCGGCCAGTTATGCGACGCCTACACCGCCCAGTGGGCGCTACGAGGCGGAGGGCGGCGGCTTGGGCAGCCCGCTCTCCGACGCTGCTGGATCGGTCTCGTCAGCCGCAAGCAGCGTTGGGAGCACCATATCGAGCGGGGCAAAGGGCATCGCGGAGGGACTGACGAGCAACGCCGCTGATGCAGGATCGGCGGCTGGCGACATGGCTGCGAAAGCCAGCCGCTCGGCGCATGAGCTATTGAATGATCAGCCCCTGGCCGTTGCGGCGGTCGGTCTCGCCATCGGCGCCGCGATAGGCGCCATGTTGCCCCATACCGCAATCGAGGATGAGCAACTGGGCGGATATCGCGAGAAGCTTCGCGACACCTCGGAGGGCATGCTCGAGCAAGGCCTCGATCAGGCCAAGCAAGTTGCCGCAGAGGCCTACGAGACGATCAAGCAGGAAGCTGGACGGCAGGACACACAAGCAGGCACGGTGGCCGACCAAATTGGAGATGTCGTCCAATCCGCGGCTGACTCGGCGGAGCGGTCCGTACGTGAACGGATTTCTCCGTCAGAGCAAAAATCCTAGGTGTTCTAGTTCCCACGTGGGAGCAGACGAACCATTTGGGTTGCAATCTATGCTGCCGCGGCAGAGCGCTTGAACACAATGGTGACTCGGGTGCCCGCGTCAGCGCTGGAAGTCACGTCGAACTCAGCCTTGGCGTTCTCTGTCAGCGATTGGGCGATGAGCGCGCCGAGCTTGCCCTGCTTGGGCCAGCTCTCGCCTTCCGGCAACCCGATGCCGTCATCGGCGACGACGACACGGCAGCCATCGTCGTTAACGACGCTGTGCAGGGTGATCGTGCCGCTGTCACGCCCGCGAAATGCATGTTTGAGCGCGTTGGTCAGCAGTTCGTTGACCACCAGGCCAGCAGGCATGGCAACGTTGACCGAAACCGGGTAGGTATCAACCTTCATGTCGAGGCGAATGCCCTCGACAGCATGCGACGCCATTACGGCGGACGCGATCTGGCTCAGATAGACGCCGAGATCGACTTCCTCCTTGTGCTCCTCGCCCGACAGCGTCTTATAAAGAATAGCCAGGGCGTCGACGCGGCCGGCCAGTCTTTCGAAGCGCTCGCGGTCCGGCTCGGTCGCATTGCGCGTTTCGAGGCGTATCAGGGCGGTAATCATCTGCAGATTGTTCTTCACCCGGTGCTGCAATTCCCGCAGTAGCGTGTCCTTCTCGCGGACGCGCTCTTCGATCGTCCGCGCACTTTCGGCCTCGCCATGGACCGAGACGTCGACCAGTGCGACCAGCCGGAAGCAGGCTTTGCCGCCGTCATCCTCAATGACGTTGGAATAGACGTCGACGATTGCGGGGTTGTCCTCGGCCCGCTCAAGCCGGAACGTACCGACGAAATCGGTCTCTTCGACCACCGCACCGGACAGCGCGCGGTCCTTCTGCTGGTGGAGGCCAATACCGGAAAGTGCCGCCCAATGCTTCTGGGCGAGCGCGGCCGCCTTCAGGCCGGAGAGCTTCTCGAACTCCGGATTGGCATAGACCACACGTTCCAGCCCACCGAGATCCGAAACGGCGATTGCAATCGGCACTTGGTCGAGAAACTTCTTGAACTGTTCACTTTCCAGCGCGCTGGCAAGGTCCGGCGTTTCCAGCAGCTGCCCGACCGTTTCCGCCATATCTGAATCCGATGTCATCTGCTGCGTCCAGAGTTTTCTAGACTGCACCAATATCAGTGAAGCGATGCGCGAGCTATCGCCAAAGCGGCACTTTCAGCGGCATCAGGAGTAGGCCGGTACCAGCCTGGTCTCGCGCAACGGCAGCGCCATGGTGAAATGCAGGCCATCGCGAAGATAGTTCAGCTTGATTCTGGCATTGCATTGCCGGCCACCAGATGCAGAAGATGTCCTGATTGCATCATTCGCAAAAACCCACTGCAACCATTAGTCTCTGCTAACGTTGCAGGCCAACTGACCAGGCGCCCCTATCACTGAAGGGCAAGGTGGAGGGGTTATTGTGGGGATTGATCGTAACGGCAGATATCCCTTCTCCGGACTGCAAAGTACCCTTTCGGTAGCACATCGGCGCACCGCGTTGCCGACCGTCGCGACGGTCGTAGTCACCGTGGCCGCTCTGTATTTCGGGCGCGAGGTTTTCCTGCCGATAGCGATTGCCCTGCTGTTGACCTTCGCACTCGCCCCGATGGTTTCCGCGCTAAAACGGGCCGGCGTGCCCAGGGTCGCGGCTGTCGTATTGAGCGTCCTTGGCGCCTTCGCAGCGCTGGCTCTGTTCAGCTTCATTGTCGCCTCGCAGGTCAACGAATTGGCGCACAATGTATCGCTTTATCAGGCAAACATTCTAACCAAGGTTCGCTTGCTGAAGGAAAGAGGCGTGGGGGGAGGGATCATTGCCAGGTTGAGCGATGTGGTCGAGCGTGTCGGCCAGGAGATTGATAGACAGGAACCTGCGCTGCCCTCAGCGGCAGACACGCCAAAGCGCGAACCGGTGCCAGTCGAAATCGTCGCGCGCGAAAGGCCGCTCGAGGTGCTCCAGAGCATCGTCGGCCCTTTGATCAGTCCCCTGGCATCTGCCGGTCTGATCATAGTCGTTGTCGTCTTCATGCTCTTAGAACGGGAAGATCTACGGGATCGTTTCATCCGGCTCGTGGGCTACGGCGACCTTCATCGAACGACTCAGGCACTGCAGGATGCCGGAAGGCGAGTCGGTCGCTATCTGCTGATGCAGATGGTGGTCAACGTCGCCTATGCAGTGCCAATTGCAATTGGGCTCTGGATACTCGGCATCCCTAACGCCTTGCTCTGGGGCTTGCTAGCACTTGCACTTCGCTTTGTGCCCTATATCGGCCCGATCATCGGTGCTTCCCTACCTTTATTCCTAGCGCTCGCCGTGGCTCCCGGATGGTCGCTCCTGTTGTGGACAGCGGCGCTGTTCGTCGTGATGGAGCTGATCACCGGCAATGTCATAGAGCCTTGGCTTTACGGGTCGCGCACAGGCTTGTCGCCGCTGGCGATCATAGTCGCTGCAATCTTCTGGACCTGGTTATGGGGGCCACTCGGGCTGGTCCTGTCAACGCCCCTAACTGTCTGTCTAGTCGTGCTCGGTCGGCACGTTCCGCAGTTTGAGTTCCTCGACGTGCTGTTCGGCAACGAGCCGATGCTTGAACCCCACGCGCGGCTTTATCAGCGTCTGCTCGCCGGCGACCCAGAAGAGGCCACAGACCATGCTGAGGAGTTTCTTGAAGAGGGCTATCTGGTCGAATTCTACGACAAAGTGGCCATTCCAGCCTTGCTGCTAGGCGAGCAGGATCGTGTTCGCGGCGTAATGGGCGAACCGCAAAGACGTCAGGTGGCGGCAAGCGCCCAGACTCTGGTGGCAAACTTGGTGGATAGCGCGCAGCAGGAGGCCAGCGAGGAAGAGCAACCGGCCTTGGCCGACGACGCCGAACCGAGCGACACCAAGGGCGGCGAGGATGAGATCGAACTGCCTGATGGCACCGATATCACCGTGCTGTGTGCAGGCGGGCGTGGCGAACTCGATGACGCTGCGGCCGCCATGCTGATGCAGGTGCTGGAAGTCCAGGGTGCGGAAGCATCAATGGCCAGCTTTGCCGATTTGGAGCCAAACGCTCTTCGCCGCCTCGAACTTGGCAGCTTCGACACCGTTGTCGTCAATTTCCTCAACCAGGATTCGGTCAAACACGCTCGCTTCCTTGTTCGTCGCCTGAAGCGCGCAAAGGCGGCGCTACGGGTAGGCGTGGTGTTGTGGTCCGGGCCAGGCAATGACGACAACGACGCATGCGAGAAGCTTGCCACTGGCATCAACGCCGATTTCGTTGCGGATGGCATGATCAGTGCTGTGCTTGGTGCGCTTTCCAAATCCGCGCCAGTCGGGCTCAAATCAACGGCGAAACGCCGTCGCCCTCCGCCTCGTCGGAAGAGGGCCCTCTCGGCCACTCCGACCGAGTGATCTCCACAATATTGCCATGACGCGGGCGATCTTTACCTGTCCATCAGCCCTCTGACTGTCGCAGAAGGGTGCTCAAGACCTGTCCATCAGCCACGGCGGCGGTGACCAGCCAAGCGTCTCTTCGCTTCTGCGTTATCACAGCAACGATATCGCTGCAAAGACGTTACACGCTGTGCCGTCTAAACCCGGACGTCAAAAACAAGGGACGGCCTCATGCGGAAAGTGTCAGATACGATTGCGCGCAGCGCGGCGATTCGCGCCCGGCAACCTTCTCCTCTCCCGGATTTCCGTTCCGACCGCCTCTCGAACCTCACCGGTTTCGGGTCCAACCCGGGCGCGTTGAACGCCAGGATCTACCTTCCAAAGGGTCTGCCAAAAGGTGCGCCGCTCGTCGTCGTGCTGCACGGCTGCACCCAGAACGCGGCTGCCTACGACCACCATTCCGGCTGGTCCCGCCTCGCCGATGAAGCCGGCTTCGCGCTGCTCTTTCCCGAGCAGCAACGCGCCAACAATCCTAACCTTTGTTTCAACTGGTTTCTCCCTGCCGATGTCAGGCGCGGTTCGGGCGAGGTGCTTTCGATCCGCCAGATGATCGAGACGATGGTGGTCATCCAAGGTCTCGACCGAAAACGCATCTTCATCACGGGTCTCTCGGCCGGAGGGGCAATGGCGGCTGCCATGCTCGCGACCTATCCGGACGTGTTCGCCGGCGGCGCGATCATTGCGGGGCTTCCCTACGGCAGCGCGACGACCATTCCGGAGGCGTTCGATCGCATGCGCGGCCATGGCGGCCGGTCGGATAAGGATCTGCAAGGCGCTCTCCGCAGCGCATCCGATCATCGAGGACCTTGGCCAAGGATATCGATCTGGCACGGGACCGCCGACCGCACGGTTGCGCATTCCAACGCGGAAGCAGTCGCGGCGCAGTGGCAAGGCGTTCATGGCCTCGAAAAGACACCTACAAGATCAGAGGTGTCAGGGCGGCATGCAAGGCGTCTTTGGCTCGACCCCGCGGGAGAAGTGGCCCTTGAGATAAATAGTATTGCCGGCATGGGCCACGGAGTCCCGCTGGCCAATGACGGTTTCAGCGCGCCAGGGCCATTCATGCTCGATAGCGGCATCTCTTCCACACGGGAGACCGCTCGGTTCTGGGGGATCGTGGCAACGGAAAAGAGCGTGTCCACGAGATCGCGGCAGAAAGTGGTCGACGGCGAGAGGCTGCTAATCCGTACACCGTTGCCAGATATGGAGCAGTCTCCGGACCCAAATGCCGTCAAGCAGTTCCCGCGTCATACGAAGCCGGCTGCACCGGGGGTGATGACGATCATCGAGGACGCCCTCCGGGCTGCGGGATTGATGCGTTAGAGCGGGATGAGATTTATGGGACTCGTGGGATTCCCAAATCACTGCGGTTCTGATTCAACCTTCATGCTGGAGCAGGAGGCCAGCATGGATGGCAGTCTATTCGATGGATCTTCGCGATCGGGTTGTTGCCGCGGTCAAGGTTGAAGGACTTTCGCGACGCGGGGCTGCGAAGCGATTTGGGGTAAGCTACAGCGCGGCGATTGAGTGGCTGAAGCGGCTGGAAGAGACCGGCAGCGTAGAGCCTGGCCAAATAGGTGGTTACAAACCGAAGAAGCTATCGGGCGCGTGGCACGACTGGCTGATCGAGCGCTGCCGCGACCAGGATTTCACCTTGCGTGGCCTTGTGACCGAACTGGGCGAGCGTGGCCTGAAAGTCGATTACCGCTCGGTGTGGAATTCGTGCACGCCGAGAAGCTCAGTTACAAAAAAGACGCTGATCGCCGCCGAGCAGGACCGCCCCGATGTAGCGCGCCGACGCGCGCAGTGGACGAAGTATCGGGGTCGGATCGATCCCGCGCGGCTGGTCTTCATCGACGAGACCTGGACCAAGACCAACATGGCGCCGCTCAGGGGCTGGGCGCCGGTTGGACAGCGCATCAAGGCCAAAGTGCCGCATGGCCACTGGAAGACCATGACCTTCCTGGCCGCGCTGCGCCATGATCGCGTCGAGGCACCTTGGCTGATCGATGGACCGATCAACGGCGAAAGGTTCCTCCTCTATATCGAGAAAGTTCTCGCCCCGACCCTGCACCCCGGCGACATCGTTGTCATGGACATGTGTGGACGCCCCCGTTGATGCAAGAAGAATCTTTTCGAAGAGCTCGGAGTGTGGTCGGGTGCTGACATGTGTCCGGCCTCTGTTGCGGCTATCACATGCCGCGGGCCCGTATGGGAGTTCGCGGAGCGGGTCCAAAACAATCTGGCGCGCTCAAGGCGCGTATCCATGATCTGGTTTTCCCGATCCTGTCTCTTGACCGTAGCGCCATACTCTCCGTTTGACCTTCTCACACCATGGCAGCCCGCTCAGGGAGCGGACTATCCTGCTATGGCCGGCGTTCGATAGGTTCCGCCGTTGGCCATCAATGCCCACACGATGCGCGCCGTCTTGTTGGCTAGCGCGACGATCACCAGCATGGGTGGCTTGCGCTCAAGCATCCGCGAAAGCCAGGGATCCGCCGCCGATCCTCTACGCATGGCCCAGCGCACGGTCGCGCTCGCTCCAATGATCAGCAGGCGACGTAGGGTTCGTTCGCCCATGCGGGATGTCTCGCCGAGCTTTTGCTTTCCGCCTGAAGACCTTTGCAGCGGCGTCAGGCCGAGCCATGCGGCGAAGTCGCGGCCTCTCTTGAAGGTTGACGCCGATGGAGCCAGGGCAGCAAGTGCCGTTGCGGTAATCGGACCTATGCCGGGAATGGTCATCAAGCGCCGGGCCTCTGCATCCTCCCGGGCGCGCCGGGCGATCTCGCGGTCGAGCACGGCCACCCTCTCATCCAGCGACCGCAACTGCGCAACCAGCAGAGACAGGATCGGACGGGCTGCTTCGGGGATGGCGGCATCTTTGTTCTCAATCGCCGCGACAAGCTTGGCAACATGAAAGAGGCCCTGTGCGGATACAAGACCGAATTCGGCAAGATGGCCCCGTATCGCATTGATCGTCTGGGTCCGCTGACGAACCACGAGATCGCGAACGCGGAACACCATAGCCGCAGCCTGCTGCTCTTCGCTCTTCGCCGTGACGAACCGCATGGTCGGCCTCTGCGCTTCGCAGATCGCTTCGGCGTCAGCCGCATCGTTCTTCTGACGCTTCACAAAAGGCTTGACGTATCCTGGAGCTATCAGCCGGACCTCATGCCCGAGCTTCGCAATCTCCCGCGCCCAATAGTGGCCGCCGGCGCATGCTTCCATGGCAACCGTACAGGCCGGCTGATCGGCAAGAAACCGAAGTACGTAGTCGCGGCGAAGCTTCTTCCGAAACAGCACAGTTCCCGATGCATCTGCGCCGTGCGCTTGGAACACGTTCTTCGCCAGGTCCAATCCGATTGTGTTAACTTCCAACATGGACGCCTCCGTTCAAGTGATGATCAACGACACCACTTTGGCACAGCGATGCCGTGAGGGGGCGTCCACCCCATCAATCTCGGCTCGCACAAAGGCAGGCGGTGCGCCGCGTCATACGCGCCGCCGGCGCTAGGCTCTTCTTCCTGCCGAAATACTCACCCGATCTCAACCCGATCGAACAGCTCTTCTCAAAGCTCAAGCACTGGCTGAGAAAGGCAGCAAGCCGAACCGTCGAAGCCGTTTGCGACGCCATCGGCCACACCCTCGACCGCGTCACACCGACAGAGTGCTCACACTACTTCGAAAACTCAGGCTATGACCAAAGCTAATCTCATCCCGCTCTAGGCGCACGGCAATCGCAGGCTTAAGCCTGGAACCGAATTCGGGTCGGCAGCAGCGCGGAGCCGGCCCAAGCCAGCCACGCGATTGATCAAATCAGAAAAATTGCCGCCACGCGCTTAGCGGCGCCAGGCGAACGATTGGCGCACGGGTCAGCGACATTGCCGCTCAGCTTCCGAGGCCCTTTCAAACTGGATTGACCGATTGGAACATTGCTGCAATCGCTGTCCGGTCGCGCTGACAAGGCGGAGATGCCAAGGCTCGTGAAGGCAAGTCGCTTTGTCGCAACAGCGCGGGCTCGGTCGCCACTGGTCGTTTCGCCTTTCGAATGTCCACGAGCCCACAAACGTCCGCCAAGAATCCGTACCATTTCGGACTAAGTCGGCTGCTCTGTCATTTCTTAATGACTCAATATGCCGGCGGAGTCATGCTCTGCCATCAAATACACATCTGAAGGAAAAGGAAGCCATGTTGTTTCCTGGTCAAGTCGTCATGCCCGACGAACTGGAGATGCTCGCCCGCGTGTGCCGGACCGCCTGCAAAGAGGAGGCTGTTCCGCTTAACAGCCGCCAGGCACAGACACTCGCTTCCCATGTCCTCAAGCTTTTCTTGAACGGCCTTACGGGCGAGGAAGAGCTGCTAAGCGCCGAGCGAAACCGCATGAAAAGGCAAGCTCACGTCGACGCCTTGAAGCAGCCGCCTGCGCGCCAGGGCTCGTGTCCAACAGCGAGTCGCAGCGCGTCTCCTAGCCATTTTTAGATCGGTCCTGGCCGATTGTGGCTCTTTCCAGCATTGCGTCGGGTTCGGTCTCGGCGATACGCCGCGACGCCGCTGACGTCCTCACCAACCGTCACCCGCTGATTGGCGGTCTCGCGCAGCCCGGCTTCCCGGTGTTCAATGAGGTGATGGTCATGACCCACGGGTCGTCAGTTTCCAAGCCAGCCTAATATTTGCTTCGCCAATTGCGGAACTTTTGGCAGGCCGCGACCTTCTCCATAGTCGACACCAGAGGAGGAACGAGTGGCCAATTTTGGAAGACTTGCGATCGCTATGCTGGGGGTCCTAGCCTATCAAAACCGCGGCATCGCAGAGATGATCCGTGGAGCGGGAGAGCGCGATTCAAACAATCCCCACGGTGGGATTCTGGACCAAGTCACCAAGGGCGTTTCCGGCACCGCGCTCGGCGATATTCTCGACCGCTTCAGAAATGCAGGTGCAGGCTCGAAGGCGGACTCTTGGGTTGGCGCTGGGCCGAACGAGCCGATCAAGCCACACGAGGTGGAAACGGCTATAGACGCGCAGATCCTGGAAGCGCTTTCCAGGCAACCGGCCTTTCGCGCGAGGAGCTAATTGCAAGGATCACCAGGGATCTGCCGGATGCCATTGACCGGAAGACCCCAAACGGCAACCTGCCAACTGATCACCAAACCAACGTCTGGGTCGAGCCGATGCTGCTCGACGTGGTGCCACAGAGCTGGCGCGGGGTGCCGGCGCGATAGGACCAACTCATGAGGCATGTTCCCCATATTCTGCTGAGTTTGGTTGTCGGGATTATGCCCACATCACCGCTCGGTGCTCAGGGATGGCAAGCCTTCGGAATCAGGCACTTCGGCTTTGTGTTCGATGTTCCACCTGGGTTTGTGCTGACTCAGCATTCCGATCAAGGGGCGGCCTTCGAGGGCAAAAACAAGGCGTTTCTTGCCGTCTGGGGAGCGCAACTCGGCAATCCAAGTTTTCGCACCGAGATTGAACATCGCATGGCAGTGAATGAGAAGGACGGCTGGAAGTTGACTTATAAGCGAGTGACGCCGCAGTGGGCCAGCTATTCAGGACTGAAAGACGGCCAGGTCCTGTATGTTCGCGCCATCAAAGTCTGCGGCGACCGCGCTGCATTGTTTACGGTCAGTTATAGCCGCGACGAAAAAATCCCCTACGATCCGATTGTCATTCGCATGGTAAGATCGCTAAGGGCCGATGGTTGTTAACCATGGCAGCATACGACCCGGCTAGATCGCGCAGCTTGCAGCCCTGCTCGTAGGGCACCTCATCGACTTATAGTCGGCTCTGTCCGCATGGGAGCATCCGCCACGCGCTCGTGTGCTCGGGACGAGGAGACACACGCCGTAGTCTGTAGCGTCGCGGGAACTGCTTGCCAGAGACTATCGGCTTGCGACGGATGCCGCCCGAAGGCCGGAATCCAGATTTGCCGAGCTGGAACCTTTTTCGATTACATCTCTGAAACCGGACAGGGACATGCCATGTTTAAGGCGTCTGGCCGGACGTCCGCTAACCCTAGATCGCCGGACGGGCGATTGGAACGCGCGGCGGGATCGTGGAGGGAAGGCGCCCACGTCCGGCCCGGTCGCTGACGGCCATCTTAAAGCTGCCGTCAAGCCGCGTGTCATGGCGAGATCGCGACAATAGAGGACCTGCCGACATTGACCATCGGCTTGGTGCGCACCGGAGGCCCAGGCACCGGCGCGCATAGAGCGGCATTGGCGCGAACGGAACCTGAGCTAGACTAGTGCCATTGCCTTGGTCTAGAGCCGCCCCATCCGGTCCACATGCAAAAGAGCAGGTAGCAATAAGTGCGCGCATCGACGCCAATGTCCGCAGTTGAGGTCAAGCGATAGGAGACGCTGGCTGTTCAAGCGGTCCGCCTTGCCGATCGCCTCGGGAGAGTCGGCGTGGAAGTACTCCGAGGATTCGCTCTGAATAAAGATCGCGTCCGGCCGCGCCTGCAGGATCGCTCGCATAGCCACCACATTGGCCTTCACGATGTGCTTGAGGGCGGTGACGAAGGCAGTGTCGGTGCTCAGTTGCTCGTTCCACCATCCCCAGCGGGCGGAAAAGGTGGCGCAGATGAACATCTCATTGACCGGCGTATAGAGCTGGATCCACGGAAAGCGGGTTGCGCAGTCGTGAGCGTAGCGTTCGAATAGCCGCGGAAAGTCCGGGTTCTGAAATTGCCGACCCAGTCCGGGACGCCGAAATGGCAGAGGTCGACGATCGGAAGAATGTCCTTGGCCTTCAGGTCAGCGAAGGTCTCATCGGCGAAGGTCCAGTCGTAGTGCCCATCACCCAACCACTCTTGTGAATTGGGGGCCGTAGTGGAGGAAGCGAAGCCCCAGATCCTGGACGAGTTCGAAGTCGGTCCGCCATCGCTCGTAGAAGCGGCATTTCTCCATTTCGTCGACCCGCTCCCGGCCTCCTTGATCGTAGGAGCGCTGTTCTCGATCCCGGTGGCGAAGAGAAAGTGAACATCGATGGTCTCAAGGACAAGGGCGCGCCAGACGCAGGTCAACGTCCCGCCCACTCCGCAGTTCCGGCATTGACAATGCCTGCCGCCCGCTAGCAACGCGAAGCATCGCTGCTTGTTCTGGGGTTGTCATAGTTAATTGCGAACTGATAATGCCTCGATGGGCTGTTGCTGAGGTAAGCTTAGGCTGATCCGCCGGGAAGGGCGCTTCGAGGCGCGAACGTGTGGAGGAAGTTCGTTGTTGGGCATTCCCTAGAGAAGTGGACGATTTGATGCGGAACCTTACGCCAGCTTTGGCAGCATTTGCCCTGGTTGCATGCCAATCCGCCCAAGAAGTGCACCAACCCGCCGCTGCGGGGCATGCCGCGCCCGCCTTCATTGCTCCCCAACCCGCCTTGAGTGCTGCCGCGGTGCCAGCCGGCTCGGCAGCAGGGGATCAGTCGCTCACGATAGTCCCTCCTGGGAAGGACGTCCCTCCAAGGTACGCTGCATTTACGGGCACTTGGATTGGGCAATTGCAGGGAACATCCCAAGGCAGGCTCGATGTTCAATCCGTTTCGGCCAACGGGAAGGTCACGGTCAACTACGCATGGGGAATTCTGGGCGACAACAATCCGGGAGAGGCCGCGGGCACGGGAAAAATCCTCGGGACCACGTTGAAGCTCGGGCGCCTTCCGAACGGCTCGGACGTCAGCTTCCTGATGCTGCCCGATGGGACCTTGGCAGCAACTTACACTCTCGCGGGCCAGAGCTACCAGGGCGTGTTTGCCAGGCAATGATCGACAGGCATTCGGCCGCCGCCCGACGAAGCAATGTGGAAGCATCTTGATGGTCACGACCACGATCGAGGGTGGCTGGCTGGCCGTCCTCCGGTTCGTCGGACAGCGAACGGCGGCGGGCTCGACATGAAAGCTGTTCCCACACCGACCCGGCGCCTCGACGGGGGATCGACAGCGGCTCCTCTGAGTTTGCACTCCCTCAACAGTTTCACCAAGCGCCTGCCGGATGGAGCCAGCCGGCAGCTCACAAGGAGGGAAAGACGTTTGCCAGGGAGGCTCCCGAACTTCGGACTCGGGTCGATACGGCGCGTCCCTGCCTGGTGCTTCAGTCTGGGGGAGGCGAAGTGTTCGCGCGTGCGTTGGCCCCTTGGTTCTGCTCGGGGGCAACCTTAAGCGGCGTTGCTTGCCGCGAAGAGTTTGACAACGGCGCGAACATAAAAAAGGCGAGCAGGCCCAGAAAAATGAGGGCGGCCAGAGCCACCGCCCAACTGGAGATCCGAGCTGTACCACGCCGTTCCTGCCTGCGTGAGAGATCTTCGGTCATTGGATTTCCTTCCGGGATCCAATCAAACATCGGATCCCAATCGGCTCCCGAACTTCATGTACGGGCCAATGTTCCTCCCGTCGGAGGGTTAGCTATATGTCCACAGGGGAGGCGCGCTTGCTATCAGCAGGTAGACAACACCAGGTCGGTCGAGCTTCAGATCAAGTCCGGTCTTTCAACCGGCCAACAATCTACGTCACGCGTGTCGTCTGGGCCGCCGGAACTAACCGTGCCTCCGGAGATTGGCGCAGAGAAACTACGACCCGGGAGGGGCCACTGATCGGAGACTTATACCGGAACTGTGAAGCACAGCGCGTTATACCGCGACGCCAGGCTTGCAATGCTTACCCACCAGGTTCTGCAGCAGATGGAGCTTACAAGAGCTGCGGTCAGGTGGTGTCGAGCACGCATTGGCGGAATTCGCCCAGGCCCCCCACCAGCCGGCTTACAACGCTGCTGGTCTGCCACTCGCAGCTTTCCTTCATCTGGAACCCAATCAAACCTTAGGTATGTGAAACGCGCATGACTGGACAAGCCCATATAGCGGCGCGTCAGCTCAATGTCAGAGTTGGGAGGCGGTGGCCGAGGAAGGCGAGGCGCAAGCTATCAGCGAGGCCCAGAGGTCGGCTGGGCGACAAGCGCCGTCGGTCGCAGGTCTAGTCAGCTTTAAATCGGCGGAGAAGGAGGCTGGCGACGGCAGCACTGTGCTTGGGGCCTGCCGCGCTTACACTCCTTTGTCACCCATTCGGGTCCGGAACATTTTCCGATGTGCCTGGCGATAGCGCGCCGCCTTGGCGCGGTTGCCGCAACTGTTCATCGAGCACCAGCGTCTCGGTTTTGAGCGGCTATCGTTGACGAAGAAGCCGCCGCATTTGTCAGCCTCACATTGCCGGATATCGTTTCCTGACGGGAACAGGACTAGCATGACGGCGGCTGCGGCCGACCGGCGCAGGGGCAGGTAAATCGCTTGATGTGTCGACGCGGATGTGAGGTTCAGGATTTCGCCAAGGCCTGCCGATCCGCCCGCTTGCGCTATCGCTTTATGAATGCCGCGCAAGGCGGTGCGTTTCGAGACGAGACCACCGTCAAGGTTTTGCACCGTCGCATCGAGCCACGATTTGAGTGCTGCGCGTAACTTTAGCACCTCGAGATGCACATCGCGGGCGACGCCTTGGTGATTTAGGGAGAGACGCTTGAGGACCCGCCCTTCATTTTCCGACAGCAACAGGGCCGGAATGCAAAAGTCCAGCAGGTCTTGGTAGGTTGGAATGAAATCGATCTCGGCCCCATCTCGCCAGTGCAATGTGTTGGCAATGTCAAGTGCGGGCGCGCCACCCAGCATGCGCATGTGTCCATGCGGGGAGAGGTAGGTCCGGACAGATTCGGTTGATTCCATCACCACCAGTATGTAACCTCATAAACAGTTACTCAAGAGGGCAGGGCGGGTCAATGAAGAAGGCACTGTTGACGTTCCTGTCCTGGTTTGCGTTTGCGGTCGCGGCGCATGCAGACGACGATGTACTTTATCGCTCAAAGATGATTGTCACCGGAGATCGCGAGGAAACGCGCGTCCCCGCCATCCCGCAGGGTTTCGAACTGGCAGCGCAAAAGCTGACCGGAAATCCCGACATCGGGCAAAATCCTGCCTTCTCTTCACTGGCGACCGGGGCACCTGGCATGGTTTGGTCCTACACCTACCATGACCGTATGTTCGGCACTCCAATTCACGATGAGCAGGGCACACGTGATCGTCCTTTCGATCTCACGTTCCAGTTTGACCGGAAGCGGATGGACCATGCAATGGGGGTGTTGGGAGAGAGGCCGTGGCTAGGCGCGCGCCCAAAGCTGGCGCTCGTCGTCGAAGTGACCGACATGGCGCGCAGCTATGTGCTGGCCGCCGACGGCGCCCACGGATCGGAGCTGCGCGCAAGCTTTGAAGATGCTTCGGCGCGCTTTGCGATACCGATCATATTCGCGAAAGAGGCCGATCTGTCGGCGATCGCGCAGGAACAGCTTGATGCTATGTCTCATGAGAGCCTGGCCAGACTGAAATCCAGATTGGGCGCTGACGCGATCTTGGTCGGGCACCTCGATTGGGAAACCAACGAGCCGGGCTGGCATGCGGTTTGGCGCATGCCGCTTAGTACAGAAGACACCAGGTGGGAGGTTGCCGGCGTAAATTTCGATGCTGCCTTCCGCAACGCGATCGGAGGTGCAGCCAAGCGCATGCGGCCGAGCAATTAGTGCGGGGTCCATGACATTGCGCGGGAGATTGCATCGTCGCTCACCTAACTCGAGCGACGCGGCAATTGTCGTCCATTCTTATACAGATGAACCCCTGGGCCACGGAGAGAGCGAGCCAACCAGAGCCGGCCGATTTTTGGGCGTGAGGTTGCGGCCCAGGATTGAGGTCGAAACCGGTGCCGATCTCAACAAGGCTGAAGCCATCCATTCGCCACCGGACTTCCTACGGCCCGCCAGTTCGAACGGCGGGTGCGCGACCGCCAAAGACGAATGTCGCCCCAATCTGGTCGGCGACTGTTGCCGGCTAGTCCCCAAAACCGGGAGATAAGCGAAGTGGACGATATGCCGGTGTCGATCATAAAAGGTCCGCCGTCACTCAAGCCGTCTGCCGAGTCCACAGCTGTTCCGTGCGCCATGCCTGAGATGAGGTAGGATTCGACGACTCCTCATTCGCAGCAGTCTTCCAAACGTCGCGGCGATAGGCCTGGCGCTCCTCGGTGTCGGCTCGAGCTTCACTTTGTCCATGAAGTGCAAGCCACTGCCCGACGAGTTGATTGGAATTGACGGGGCTGACCGTCGTGTCGGCGCTTCCATGCCAGACAAAGAGCTTCGGCCATGGTCCGGAGTAACCGGTTGCTTGCTTGACTGCCGAAGCCAAATTGCTTCGCCGTTGGGCCGCCATGACATACGGTCGAATGCCTGCGGCAGGGTAGTGGCGCTGCCATAGGGTAGACCAGCTAGGATGGCCCCGCCCGCAAAGACTTCCGGGTAAGTGGCCAGCATCGCGGCGGGCATTGCCCCGCCGGCGGAAAGTCCGGTAACGAAGATCCTGGTGCGGTCCGAATCCTGAGCGACCATCACTGCCTCTATCATTTGACGAATCGAAAGTGCCTCACCCGAGCCTCGTCGGGTGTCATCTGGAATGAACCAGTTGAAACAAAGATTGGCATTGTCACTGCGCTGCTGTTCTGGAAAGAGCACCGCAAAGCCCCTGCGATCTGCCAACCTCGACCAGCCGGCGCCGCGGTCATAGGTCCGCGCTCACTCCGGACACAGACCGGGTTTGCCCGCGCGCTCAATGCCTTAAATTGCTATCGCCCGCCGCAAAATTCACTCGCATGGTGCAGACCAGTCCCGATTTCTGGAACTTCAGAGTGACGCGTCCTGACGTGCCGGACGCAAACACGCGCTCGAGGAGCTGCGTGCCGAAGCCCTTTCGCTCGATCGGTTCAACAGGTGGACCTCCCCGTTCGCGCCATTCCAGGTTGAGCCAGCGATGCTGTTTTTGACCGAGAAGCTTCCATCGAATCGACACCGTGCCTGTTTCGTTTGACAGTGCTCCATACTTCAGCGCATTCGTCGTAAGCTCATGAAAAGCCAGAGCGGCCGAAAGAGCGACGTTCGGTGGTAGCCAGACCGACTCGCCGCTAATCTTAAAGCGGTCGATCGGTGCGTGTGAGCTGACTGATGTGGCAATCAGATCCTTGACGTCGGCGCCACTCCAGTTCTGCTGGGTCAACAGGTCGTTTGCCTTGGCCAGCGAGACGAGACGGCTGGAGAGCGTGCGCCCTGCCTCGGGCAAACTTGTGGCGTTGCGCAGTGTCTGGGAGGCAATGGACCGAACCACAGCAAGGATATTCTTCACGCGATGGTTCAGCTCATTGGTCAACAATTTGAGCTGCTCCTCACCGCGTTTGCGGTCCGTGATGTCGAGACTGATTTGTACGGCGCCTATAATGCCGCCGGCCGGATTGCGAATTGGACGTGCGCTGGAAAGTAGAAAGCGCTCGACACCTGAAGGCAGCGTGTAGGCGAACTCTTCATGATCGGTCAGCTGTCCGCGCATGGCGCGGCTAAGAGGGCGGTCTTGGCGGCTCACTACGTGGCCGTCCTTGACGGCCACGGTGTCGATGACCAGATCGGGCCTGCCGAAGGACTTGTGCGCATCCGTTGGCAGGCCCATGAGTTCGGCGGCGAAGCGATTGCGGATCACCTGAAGGGCTTTCGGATCGTATGTAAACCAGACCGCCGCCGGCGCTGTCTCCAACACCGCTTCCAGCTCGTACCGCCGTTCGGCGATCGCACGCTCTGCGTCCACCATCGCCTGGGCAATGGCGGCGAACTCCGTAACCGAAGTCGACAGGGGTTCGACGCTGCGGCCATGACCGAGCGCCTCGGCGCGTGTCGCCAGTTCTGCGGCGGCCTGGGTAAATCTCTTGCCGACGACATATCCGAGAGCAACGGAAACAAGGAGCGACAGGAGACCTATCCCGCAAATGGCGGCAAGCGAGCGCCAGAGCGGCGCCTGCGCAGTTGAAAGAGGCACGTTTGCGGTGTAGAACCAGTCAGAGTACGGGGATCTATAGTAGCCTGCCAGCAGCGTCACCCCTTCGAAGTTGCGGGACGTAAACGAGCCGGAGCGCCCAACTATCTTTTCCACGTATCCCGGCAATCCGCGCTTTCCGGTCCATTCGTCGTGCAACTTGGAACGTGCCACGTAATTTCCGTCGCGATCCCCGACGCCCACGATCCATCCTTCCGGTACGGCCGGCATCAAAACATCGCGGATCCGGGCAGTCGGTACAGAAAGCGAAAGAAGCAGGTCCTCCCCCTTCGGGGCGGGCACCCGAATGGCGACAGCAACCCGGTATTCGCCTGACCGTTTGGCGAAGACATCGCTGAGGAAAACACCGGAACGGTTGAGTTTCTCGCGGTCAGCTACAGCTATCGGTTCGACGGACGGCAAAGCGGCGCCGTAGCCGATTTCGGTGTTCACCAGCTGATTGCGGCCAAGGTCGCGCAGGACAATGATCCGGTCCGTCCCTTGGACAAGATCAAGTGCCTCGTGGTGGAAGGCTTGTAGATCACCATTGGCGAGCGCGGCGGACTTGGAAAGGCCGTCGAGGATGGTTTGGAGATTTGCGAGCTCGCCTTCTACAACGAGCGACACCTGTCGAGCCGTTTGCACGGCATCCTGTTCGAAACGATATCGTTCATGCAGGGCATATTGGCCCAGCAAATAGCCGGCAAACAGCCATACCGGGATAACCGCGGCGGCGATCAAACCAAGCAGGTGCGATCGAACTGATCGACGAGGCAAGTCCATATCCCGTGCCGCCTCAGGAATGCTCAACCATAGTCAGCGGGCCAGGAACAGCAAGCGTTAGTTCAAGTGAATATAGTGCCGTTGTACCTTGTTCACCTCGTCGGCGAAGCGGGCGCTGCCGGCTCGCTTGCCCTCTTGCGCGGGCCTTCAGGGCCAGCCCGGAATAGCTCGGCCTGTGCTCTCCATTTCGGCAAGCCCGGATTGCGGTAGTCGGGTTGTCGCTGCCGAACCAGTCATCCTGCAGGCCGGAAGGAAGGGCGGTGCCGTTGATCAGGCTCTGACACATTGCCCGGTGTAGGACGCCTTGCGCTATGCGGGTTTCTTCATCGCGAGACCGTGACGTTGGGCACTTCAGCTACGATCCTTACCCCTTGATCGGACCACTCGCGGCGTAGCGAACCCTGAAGCTGTCGCCGGATTGTAGCTTCGGTCATCAGCGTCCCAAATCTGTCCGATTCCGAACAATCAGCCGGTGGTGATGTCGAAGTGACGTTGCTCCTCCTCGCCATAGGCACCATTCGTGATTGCGATCATTCCGGCGCGGTCACCAATCGTGATCTCGCCGCGCTTGGCATGAACCAGCCCCCGATATTCGAGCATTTGGAGAGCGGTGGTCGATGATGCCGACTTCGCTTTGCCGCCCTCCGGGCATAGCGGCGACCACGGATGCGATTCCCATCTCAGGAAAATATATCAGCTCGATTGGCTGAGATACGATCTCCAGCTGGCGTGATGGGCGACGCGACGCATCCATAGCCGTAGAAGGGCGAAATCTTCATGAGTCAGAGTTTTCAATACACAGTTGCGAACGGTGGATTGAGGCATGACTCTTCTCCCCCACGGGCAAGAGCACGTACCTCTCACTGTCGACCGCATCCAAAGATCTGGCGTCCGAGCCCAACACTGACGCATTTGCGCTAAACTGAACTGCCTCCCCTAAACGGCAAAGTTCAACGGCAACTTCTTTCTTATTCGCCGCGTCGAATATACCGAGCACCTGCACTTCGTAATCCCGTGAAGCCAATACAGCAGCCATGGCCTCGTCACTCATCATCCCCACGACTGGACACGCAATTGCTGCTGAAGACCCCCAACGGGAGCCCCTGCGTTGACGCTCGATTCACACCGGCAACGGTTTTTTCTTTCGTCCTCGTTAGCTCTGGCAGCGAGCAAAATAGCGGCAGCCTTTGTGAGGCCAATGAGGCACTCACCTGCAAACTCGGCCGGCTCGTCGATCGCGGTGTCGAATACCGCCCACGTGTCGCATGGTTCCTGAATGGGCAAGAATCTCACATTAGGCTCCGCTAAGTTTTCCCCTGAACATTAGCGGAGGTAAATTGTTCCGGCGGAGCGCACCCTAGCGCCGTACGATCACCGCTCTTGAAGAGCATCCGTCGATTATCCAATGCAGCACCGGATGAGGAAGCCCGGGCCGGGAAACGCCGGGGCGGGCTATCAGCCTGGTGGCAGGATCATGCCGCTTCGGCCATGCATGAGGTCGCGGGAACGCCGAGCACTGCCAGCGCGATCTCAGTTCGGCGTCATTGACATGCGCGGTCACCAAGACGATCCCTTCGACCGGATCCAAATCCACGGGCCTCACCGCGGCAGCTGCCATCGATCCGATCAGCCCGCCAGCAAGCTGGCGTAAGCGAGCCCCGCCAGGGCTGTCGGCGAGAGCCCTGCGCCATGAGGGTTGATCACAAAGGCCAGAAGCGCGCTTCCGCTGAACATCGCGGTAAGAATGGCGGCTGGAGCGATCCCCAAGCCGGCCAACTCGTCGCGATAGGGTCCGATAGCGGCGATCCGAACGCGGGCAATTCCCGCTCCCACAAGGTCGCCTGCGGCTTTGGCTGCTTCGGCACGGGAGTCAAAAAGTCTGCTGAGTGTCGGCCTGGTCGGCCACGTTGTCCGGCGCCAGGTCGTTGACGAAGGAGGCCGCGATAAGATAGTCGCCATCGATACGACCTAGTCCGTCCTCCATGATCGCGACGACCTTCTGGAAGGTCATCAATTCGCCTTCAGTGATCTCGGCCGCCTGCATTCTGGCTCGAAGGCTGGCGACGCGCATACCCAAGGCACGGGATGTGACAGTTCGATCTAGCATTGTTCGATAATCCGTTGGATTGGCAGGCCAGTGTGGGGGGCGGAAGTTGTGATCTGGACGCCCGCGATTTGATCGAGATCACTCTGCTGGAATCTGGGCTAAGCGCTGAGCCTCTTCGAGTGCTGGCAGTTGCTCATGCTTGGCGAAGAGTCTGAGTTTGTCGGGATAGGTGATCCGAAACTGGCGTTGGCACCCCTCGCATCGATGCGAGGAAATGACCTGAAACCAACTGCCTGCCCTCTTCAAAGCGAAACCGCAATGGGGACAGTCGAGGGTCATTTTGCACATCAGCAATCGTCGGGAGAGTGCCATCTTCCACCAGCATCACACGTGACGAAATTACGGGCCGCGACCCAACTCCACGCAAAATCGAAGGTTCCGGATGCTGGGCTTCGGTCGGAAGCAACCGGGACCAAAGTCCGATTAACGAAGCGAAAGGCTAAAGCCTGAGGCCGTTCCAACACACCCAACGATCTAATCGGAAAGGCTACCATCGCTCAACGCTAACGAAACAGCGCCGTCTACTCTACGCCTTTGGCGACGGCCTCTGGCAAGCAGTTCTCTTGATGCCCTCCTACGTGTTGGGGTGGACGGCCCCCGACGGCATCGCAATGTGCCAGAATGAGGTCGTTGCAGATCTCAACAAGGGAGA
>NZ_VFTI01000018.1:0-141091 GCF_006439515.1 Mesorhizobium sp. B3-2-1
GCCCGACCGGACAATCTGCATCGCGCGTTGAATGCTGCGGCGGATCGGCTGCGTGACGTGCTGTGCAAGCGGGAGCAACGTTATGTCGGCGAGCAATTGTCGTTCTCCTACGAACGCAGGCAAATCATGCTTGAGAAGAACGAGCTTTCGTGCGGACTGGTCGGCAAATACGTCGATATCTACGAGTTCGCCGACGGTCGGCTGGACGTTCGCTGGAAGGCGTGTTCCTTGCCCTACACCGTGTTCGACAAGGAGCAGCGCATCACGCACACGGCGGTCACCGAGAACAAGCGGCTCGGCGAAGTGCTGACTTGGATCAAGGCTCAGCAGGACGAGGCGCGGCCTGCGCCGAAGATCAAGACCAACAGCGAGCAGACCGCCTACAAGAAGCGCGGAACGAAACCGGGCCGCAGGACGGATTTCATAAACGATCCTGCAGTTATCGCGCGACGAGAACAGGCACTGGCAAGGTTGACCGCTGCCGAGTGAAGCGGCTCTCAAAGCTAAAGCCAGGGAGCCAAGCTGGAACGCCCCCGATCGGGCTGCGCAACCCGGACCAGCTTACGCCCGATCGGGCGCTCATGTCGGCGCCAGGAAGTGCGTCACTGTCGCATTTCTAACTTGCTGCACCCTGCCCCTTTGGAACGGCCAATGCGACATTTCTACTTTGCAGAGCGAGCGACATTTCTACATCGCCGCCACATCTGCCATAAGTCGGTGGATGGCGAAATGCGATGCCACGCGCGCGCTCGCGTCGCGCCCCGCACGCAATCTGCATACCTCTGGCAATTTTCAAATTGCGCCCAAACCTTCACTTACAGTTCTGGCGGCTTGGGGTATCCTGAAGCAACTTGGGATGGAGATTTGCGCCATGGCTAAGCTCGTCTTCGGAATGAACCTGTCCTTGGATGGCTATGTCGACCACCAGGCATTTGGGCCCGATGCCACGCTCTTCCGTCATTGGATCGAGCACGTCCGCGGCCTGACGGGCAGCGTGTACGGTCGCGGCATGTACGAGGTCATGCGCTATTGGGATGAAGACCATCCGGAGTGGACGCCGGATTTACGCGAGTTCGCGGCGGCATGGCGACGGCAACCGAAATGGGTTGTCTCGCGCTCGCTGAAGTCGGTCGGCCCTAACGCCACGCTTGTCGCTGATGACACGGAGGCTGCGATACGCAGGCTGAAAGATCAGCTGACGGGTGAGATTTCCGTTTCCGGACCAGACCTGGCGCGAAGCCTGACCGGTTTCATCGATGAGTATCGACTCTACTTCCATCCTGCCGTGCTCGGTCACGGCAAGCCGTTCTTCGCCGGTCCCCGGCCACCGCTCCGCCTCGTGGCCAGCGACCGGATCGGCAAGGACGTGGTCAGATTGACATACGTTTCTGCCTGATCAGGACCCTCAATGTCCCAGCCAAAAGGTGCCTCAAAGCCAAGACCGGCGGAACCCTCCGGGCGGCGATTTCGGCAATGGAATCCGGCCGGCGAAGCAATTACCCTGTCCCAAACTGCTCATCAGGCTTCGGCTGGATTTCAAGGCAATCAGATGATCACTCGATCTTCCTTTCTCGGCCTGCCCGATCGCCTCGCCGATGGCACGGTGCCCCGTGCGGTGATCTTCGGTGCCGGTCACGGCAGCACCTATCCCGGCAAAGACAGCGGCGGCCACGCCTTGGCCGCCGATGCCATCCGTGTTGCAAGCCAGGATGATGCTGCGCTCTTCGAGCATTGGGATTTCGATCTCGGCGGCCCGTTGTTCGACGGCAGGCCGATCTGCTGCGTCGACGCCGGCGACATCCTGACCATCATGCATGACAATGCCGGCAACCGCGCCCGGATCGAGGCGAAGACGCGCGAAGTCCTGACCTTGCCGGCCGTGCCCATCCTGCTCGGCGGCGACGATTCCGTGGTCAGTCCCTTCCTCGCCGGCTTCGCGGATCACGGACCTGTCTGGATCCTGCAGATCGACGCCCATATCGACTGGCGTGACGAAGTGCATGGCGAACGCCACGGTTACTCCAGCCCGATGCGCCGGGCGAGCGAGATGGCGCATGTCGCCGGCATGGTGCAGGTCGGACTGCGCAGCGTCGGCAGCGCACGCCTCACGGAGATCGAAGCGGCGCGGCACTATGGCAGCCGTTTCGTCACCGCCCGCGAGGTCCACGCCCAAGGTGTCGAAGCGGCGCTCAGCCATATTCCGGAAGGCGCGCGGGTCGTCGTCACCTTCGACTGCGACAGTCTCGACCCAGGCATCATGCCCGGCGTGGCCGCGCGTACGCCCGGCGGCCTCACTTACACGCATGTCATCGATCTCATCGCAGGCCTCGGCAAGCGGGCGAGGATCGCCGGATTCGATCTTGTCGAGCTCTATCCGCCAGCCGACATTGACGGCCTGTCGGCGCTCATCGCCGCGCGCCTTCTCGTCAATGTGATCGGCGCCGTGGTCCGGCAGGTTTGAAACCCGACCTGAGGTCGAATATGCCCCCGGTCCGGCTTGCAGGAAACTTTACCGAGGCCCCTGCTCCAGCCTGATCCGGTAACTCAACGAACGCTTCGCGCCCGGCGCGATCAGCATCAGGCCCGGCTTGTCGATGAACTCTCCATCGAAATCCAGCGGGCTGGCAATGCCGTGCCAAGGCTCGATGCACAGGAACGGTGCGCCGCCGGGTTTGGACCAGATGCCCAGTTCCTGAAGTCCCTGCCACGAGACCTCAATCGCCGGGCCGTGACCGGCGCCGTAGCGAATGCTGTTGCTGGCCGGCCGGTCCATGATCACGGCGTCGTCCTCGAAAAGCCCTTCGGAGAGCTCGAGGATATTGCCTTTGACAGGCGTTGGCTGCGGCGTCGCGGTGAGCAGGCCATCCTTCAGCCGGCGGATCGGCGCTGGCTCGTCATCGGAAAAGATCAGCCGATAATCCGTTTTGGCCACACCGGGCAGAAGTGGCCAGTTGAATGCCGGATGCGCCCCGATCGAGGCCGGCAACGGCTCGTCGCCGGTGTTGGTGATCTCTAATCCTATGTCGAGTTGACCCTCGCCCAGCGTATAGGTCACAGCCAGGCGGAATGCGAACGGGTAGTGCGTTCGGGTTTCCGCGTCATCGGCGAGCACCAGCGTGCAGGATCGAGGCCCCCTCTCCGCCCAGGCAAATGGCATATCGCGGGCGAAGCCGTGCTGCGTCATCGGATAGGTCTGGCCGCGATGGCGCAGTTGATCGCCCTTCAGCCGGCCGACGATCGGAAACAGCACCGGTGAATGGCGCCGCCAGGCTGGTCCGGCCTGCCACAGGAACTCAAATCCTTGCGCATCCCTCAGCGAAACCAGTTCGGCGCCCTGCCCGGCAATGGTTGCCGATATACCGTCGCCGTGAAGCGTCAGGCTGTCCTGTTCCATTTGTCCTCGCGGTCTGTCTGGCATGGCCGGCAGGTTAGCAAATGGCCGGGCGTGAACTCAAGGCGGCGGACGGCGTTTGCATTTCACACAGTCGCGATGAACGTCGATGGCGCCAAGGGCCAGGCGCCCTTTCGAATGAAAATGGCCGGAGGTTTCCCTCCGGCCACGGCAGGATGCCAGATGTTGCCTGCTACGGTTCTGACTATTCCCGCTCGCCGGTGAAATTCAACAGCAGCTGGAAGATGTTGATGAAGTTCAGATAGAGCGAGAAGGCGCCGAAGACGGCGAGCTTCTGGCGCGACTCCGCGTCGAAGTTCTCCGCATACTGCTCCTTGATCGTCTGCGTGTCCCAGGCGGTCAGGCCGATGAATACGGCGATGCCGATCACCGAAATGGCGAACTGCAGCGCGGTCGAGCCGAGGAAGATGTTGACAATGCTGGCGATCACCACGCCGATCAGGCCCATGATCAGGAAGGACGAGAACTGGGTCAGGTCGCGCCTGGTCGTGTAGCCATAGAGGCTGGTGGCACCGAACATGGTAGCGGCGATGAAGAAGGTGCGCGCGATGCTGGTTCCGGTGAAGACCAGGAACACCGAGGCCAGCGACAGGCCCATGACGGCACAAAAGGCCCAGAACATTGCCTGCGCGCTTGCCGCCGACATGGTCTGCATCTTGAACGAGAACAGGAGCACGAAGGCGAGCGGCGCCAGCATCACCACCCATTTCAGCGGGCTGGAAAAGATCGGCACATAGAGGGCGGGCGTCGACGACACCAGGAAGGCGACAAGGCCGGTAACCACCAGGCCGAGGCCCATATAATTGTAGACGCGCAGCATGTGCTGGCGCAGGCCCTCGTCATAGACGGCTCCGGTCCGGGCGCCCGCGCCGACGCGGTATCCAAGATTGGGCGTATTCATTTTCAGGTCTCCTTTGAGGATCGGTCAGTAAAGCGTTCTGGCGAGCGTTTCGGCGGCGCGGTCGAGATCGTGAACCTCGCTCTTCGCGACAACCGCGTAGGCGACATCGCCGATCTGGAAGTAGGCCGAGGAGATATCGCCGGAGGGCGCGACGGTCGGTTTGACCACATCGAAAGTGCCCGGCCGGATCGCGAACAGCGACACCAGGCCCATCTCCTTCGTTTCAACCGCAATCTCGACGCTCGGGCCGAAGCGCGACGGATAGATCTGCACGTCGCGGACTTTCCAGTCCTTCGGCAGCGATGGCATGACGATGGCGGTGGCGGCGCGGATCTCGCCGGCATTGTAATTGGGCGCCTCGGTCTGCGAGGGCATGTTTTCGCGCAGCAGCGTCGTCCTGTGTGCCTGTACCGCCTCGTCGACATAGGCGGGCGGCTGCGGCGAAGCGACGACCTTGGTCACCGACATCGGCCCGACGATGCCGTTGGCCAGCCAGCCGGCGGCAACGAAAGCGGCGACCGCCGCCGCGCGTTGCAGCACGCCGAAGATGCGGCCCCGGCCAAGGCCCCTCTCCAGCCGCCGCGCGGCATCGGCCGTCGCGGGTCGCGCCATGCCCTCGGAGCCGGCCAGCGCCACGCGCAGTTCGTCGCGGGTGCGCAGATCCGCCATCACGCGCGCGGCCGCCTCCGGACGCGCGGACAGGAAAGCTTCGACCTCGATGCGGCGAGCGACATCAAGCTGGTCGTCGACATAGGCGTCGAGATCGGCGTCCGTAACCGGGTCGACAAGAGCGATCATGAGTCACCTCCCACGATCCTGAGATGATTTTTGCCCCGCGCCGGCGCCTCTTCCAGCTGGCGCAGGGCCGCGCGCGCCCTGCCGATACGCGACATCAGCGTGCCCAGCGGCACGCCGCTGGCATTTGCCGCCTGCTGGTAGGAGAGCCCCTCGATGGCGACCAGATGCAGCGCCGATCGCTGCTCTTCCGGCAGGCTGAAAAAGGCTTCGCGCACCTGCGCCAGGCGCACGGAATGTTCCTGCGGCGCCGGCGTGCTGCCGTCGGCCAGATATCCGGCCTGTTCGAGACGTGCCGCTTCCGAGCGGCGTGAGCGCATGCGGTCGATGAAGGTGTTGTGGACGATCGACAGCAGCCATGCCCGCAGGTTTCCGCCGGAGCGGAAGGTGCCGCGCCGCTCATAGGCGCGTACCAGCGCGTCATGCACGAGATCCTCGGCCTCGACGCCGTCGCGCGTCAGCGAACGCGCGTAGCGCCGCAGCGACCCGAGCTGTCCTATGATGTCAAAGCGTGGCATCGACGGTTTCATGCCCTGTTTACGGAGCATGTGGGGATTCTAATCCCGGCGGCTGTCTTTTTCTTCGCCGATATCCAGCTCTGCTCTTCAGTCCCGACGCGGACTTGCCCGTTTGGGAGCGCTCACGCCGCAGGCGCGCAGCATCCACCTGCGGCCGTCGCTGCGAAAATCGGTGATGCTCAGCGGCTCGATGTCGATCTTCCAACCGGCGGCAAGCGGCGCGCTGAGAACGTGCAGGATCGCGGCGCGGATGACGCTGGCATGCGTCACGGCGATCGTGTGACCACGTTCGGCGATCAATCGATCCATCAAACCAGCGGCCCGTTGGGCAATGTCGGCCAGCGATTCACCACCATGCGGGGCCGCACTCGGATCCGTGCGCCAGGCGGCGATCTCGTCCGGGTGTAGCGCCTGCACCTCGTCAAAGCTCTTGCCTGCCCATCGTCCGCAATTCTGGTCCGCCAGCATCGTATCGACAGACGCATCCAGCGATAGCGCCTCAGCGGTCTGACAGGCGCGAAGCGCAGGGCCCGTCAACACACGGTCGGCGCGGCGCAGCGTCCCGCGCATCGCCTTTGCCAATGTCAGCGATCGTGGTTCCAGCGGTTCATCCGAAGGAAACGATCCTTTGCGGGTCGCCGCCGTGGCGCCGGCGCAGATCATGGTCAGACGGACGAGCATGGAGAATGCTTTCTCTGAGTAGGTGGAAGCTATCCCGACAGGTGCCGCTTTTCGTGTCGGCGCACCGAAACCGCTGGTGAAACCTGGCCAATTTGCGTATCACTCCGCCGCGCCAACGGAACCATAATGATGTTCGAACACCTGCAGCCAGCTCCCGCCGACAAGATTCTTGCGCTGATCGGGCTTTATCGCGCCGATCCGCGCCCTGGCAAGGTCGACCTCGGCGTCGGCGTCTACAAGGATCGCGACGGCAAGACGCCGGTCATGCGCGCCGTGCGCGAAGCCGAGAAGCGGCTGCTGGAGGGACAGGATACCAAGACCTATCTCGGCCTTGCCGGCGATACCGCTTTCAACACTGTGATGGCCAAGCTCGCCTTCGGTCCGGGTGCGGACCTGTCGCGCATCCGTGCGGCGCAGGCGCCTGGCGGCTCCGGCGCGTTACGGCTGGTGGCCGAACTGCTCAAGCGCACACGATCGGACGCGACGGTCTGGGTCTCCGATCCGACCTGGCCGAACCATATGCCGGTGATGCGTGCCGCCGGCCTGCAGATTCGCGAATATCCCTATTTCGATGCAGCCTCGGGTGCGGTTCGTTTCGACGACATGCTGGCGGCATTGCGGACGGCAGACAGCGGTGACGTGGTGCTGCTGCATGGCTGCTGCCACAACCCGACCGGCGCCAATCTGGATGTGGCTCAGTGGGAGGCCGTCACCGATCTCATCGTCGAGCGTGGCTTGCTGCCATTTGTCGACATCGCCTATCAGGGCTTTGGCGACGGCCTCGAGGCCGATGCGCTCGGCTTGCGGCTGCTGGCCGCGAAACTCCCGGAAATGGTCGTCGCATCGAGTTGCTCGAAGAATTTCGCCGTCTACCGTGATCGTGTCGGCGCGGCGATGGTCCTGGCCAGGGACGGCGCGCACGCCGACGTCGCGATGAGCCAGATGCTGTCGGCGGCGCGCGCGATGTATTCGATGCCGCCGGACCATGGCGCGGCCGCGGTGCGCATCGTGCTGGAAGACGCCACGCTGCGTGCCGACTGGGAAGCAGAGTTGGAAGAGATGCGCCTGCGTATGCTGAGGCTTAGGGTCGCGTTCGCCGAGGCTCTGCGCCGGCAATCCAATTCCGACCGTTTCGACTTCGTTGCCAGCCATCGCGGCATGTTCTCCCGGCTTGGCCTCACGGAAGCGCAGGTCGAACGGCTGCGCGCCGAGCACGCCGTCTACATGGTCGGCGACAGCCGCATCAACGTGGCCGGCCTGCCCGAGGACGGCATGGATGGCCTCGCCAAGGCGATCGTTTCCGTGCTGGACTGACGAAGCGGGTACGGTGCAACTGTGGACAAGGCCCCCTCGCCGGCTGACAGCGTTGGCCGCGCGGCGGTTCGCGCGATAGCATCCGCCGCATGACGCCATCGAAAGACATTTCACGCCTGATCGAGATCATGGCCGCGTTGCGCGCGCCGAAGACCGGCTGCCCGTGGGACATCGAGCAGAATTTCTCCACCATCGCCCCCTATACGATCGAGGAGGCCTATGAGGTGGCGGACGCCATTGCGCGCGCCGATCTCGACGACCTGCGCGACGAGCTTGGCGACCTCCTGCTGCAGGTCGTCTACCATGCCCAGATGGCGCAGGAGGCCGGTGAATTCGCGTTCCCTGACGTGGTCCAGGCCATCACCACCAAGATGATCCGCCGCCATCCACACGTCTTTGGCGACGAGAAGGCTCGCAGCGCCGGCATGGCCAAGGGCATGTGGGAGAAGATCAAGGCGCAGGAGAAGGCCGAGAAGCGGCAAGCCCGCCTCGCGCGTGGCCTCGACCCCGAGGACAATGGCAAGGGATTCCTGGACAGTGTTCCGGTCGCCCTGCCCGCCTTGACGCGAGCCTTGAAACTTCAGGAAAAGGCCGCCCGTGTCGGCTTCGACTGGAGCGAGGCTGCTCCCATCCTGGACAAGATCGAGGAAGAGATCGGGGAGTTGCGCGAGGCTCTGGCCAAGGGTGAAACGGCTGAGATCAAGGACGAGTTCGGCGACATGTTGTTTGCCGTCGTCAATCTTGGGCGTCACCTGAAGCTCGATTCGGAAGCGGCGCTGAGCGGCACCAACGAGAAATTCCGCTCACGCTTCCACTATGTCGAGCAGGCCCTGGAAAAGGCAGGCGGCTCGCTGGAGGAAGCTACCCTGGAGGAAATGGAAGCGCTCTGGCAGGAAGCAAAAAACGCGAAGTAGCACTTCTTCCTGGATTGCTGCGCGTTAGCCATTGTTTCTGCGGCGCAATCGGCTTTCGATCTCTTCACGGGCGCTTTGCGTGGCCCGGAGCGAGATGGTGGCGCTGCCGTCGTCATTGTCGGTTCGCGAAACGACATCGCCATTGCGGTAAAGCCAATCGAGAAGGCCAAACTGGGCCGGCTCGATCGTCACCGTCAGATCTCGCAGCTCGCCGGCCATCCGCGTTTCGATGATCGCCTTCAGCGCATCGATGCCTTCGCCCGATACCGCCGATACGGCGATTGGCGGCTCCTTGCCGCCGCCGGCGCCGTCGGCGAGCAGCCGTTGCCTGTTGCCTTCGTCCAGCAGGTCGATCTTGTTCCAGACTTCGATCATGCGCTTGGTGTCGCTGGCGTCGACGCCGAGGTCGGCGAGGATGCGTTCGACATCTTCGGCCTGCGCCGCCGTATCGGGATCGGAAATGTCGCGCAGATGGATAACGAGATCGGCCTCTACGACCTCTTCCAAGGTCGCGCGGAACGCCGCAATCAGATGCGTCGGCAGGTCCGAAATGAAGCCCACCGTGTCGGAAAGAATGATCGGCGTGCCATGCGGCAGCCGCACGCGGCGCAGTGTCGGATCAAGCGTGGCAAACAGCATGTCCTGCGCCAGCACCCCTGCCCCGGTCAGCTTGTTGAACAGCGTCGACTTCCCGGCGTTGGTGTAGCCGACGATCGCCACCACCGGAAATGGCACCTTCTTGCGCTTGGCGCGATGCAGGTCGCGGGTGCGGCGCACGGTTTCCAGCTCGTGCTTCAGCTTTATGATCTTTTCCTGCAACTGCCGCCGATCGGATTCGATCTGCGTTTCACCGGGGCCGCCGAGGAAGCCGGCACCGCCACGCTGACGCTCCAGGTGGGTCCAGCTGCGCACCAGGCGGCCCTTCTGGTAGTTGAGATGGGCAAGCTCGACTTGCAGCGTGCCTTCCTTGGTGCGCGCCCGCTCGCCGAAAATCTCCAGGATCAGCCCCGTGCGATCCAGCACCTTGGCGTTGAATTCCTTCTCGAGATTGCGCTGCTGCACCGGCGTCAGCGGATGGTCGACGATGACCACTTCCGCGTGCCCTTCCTTGACGATCCCGGCGAACTCCTCGACCTTGCCGCTGCCCAGCAATGTCGCCGGACGCGGGTCGTTGACGGTGACGACCGCCGTATGGATCAGATCAAGGTCGATGGCGCGGGCAAGGCCGACTGCTTCATCATGGCGCGCCTCGGCCGAGCGTGTCAGCCGGGGACGGCTCGTGTCATCGTCATTGCGCGGTTGGCGGGTAAGCACAGGCACAATGACAACGGCCCGGGTCGGGGCTTCGGCTTCCGTCCCGGGATGATGCGCTGATTTTCCGCGAACCGTGCCGTCCGCGTCTCTCTCACGTGCCAATCAGGCGCCCTGGCTTTCCTCGCCATCGAACATCTGAACCGGCTGGCTCGGCATGATCGTGGAAATGGCGTGCTTGTAGACGAGCTGGGAGTGGCCGTCGCGGCGCAACAGGACGCAGAAATTGTCGAAGGAGGTGACCACGCCGGTCAGCTTCACGCCGTTGATGAGGAAGATGGTGAGCGGGTTCTTGCTCTTGCGAACTGAATTCAGGAACAGGTCCTGAAGGTTTTGCGATCGTTCCGCCATTGTTTTTGTCTTTCGCCGATCCCCTTCGGTTTGCAGCCAATGCGCCAAATTACCGGGCACATGTCAAGCGCGCAAACAGCCTCTTGCCGTCAGTAACGACAAGCAGAACGAGATATATTGATGTTCATTCCACCTGTGCGGTTATCAGGCTGGACTTTTTTCCGCAATGTCAAAAAAGGCCTGCCGCAACGAAAGTGTTATTGAGCCGGGGTGTCCATTGGCTATGGGATCACCGTCAATGGTCACGATCGGCATGGCAATAGTCGTCGCCGAACTGATGAATGCTTCGCGAGCCGCCTTGGCCTCGGCAACGGAAAATCCACGCTCCTCGATCTTCAGGCCGAGCTTTGCCGCGACTTCGAACATGGTGGTGCGCGTGATGCCGCGCAGAATGCCATGTTCGGCCGGCCTGGTGACCAGAACGCCATCCCTGGTAACGATCCAGGCATTCGACGAGCCGCCTTCCTTGACGTTGCCATCCGTGTCCACGAACCAGGCTTCCTGGGCACCGGCTTCCCTGGCCTTCTGCTTGGCCAATACATTGGGCAGCAAACCGGTACTCTTGATGTCGACGCGATCCCAACGGTTCTCGGGCACGGTGATGACCGCGATACCCGTCTCGGCCCGTTTCGTGCCGGCGGCAGGATCCGCCTTCTTGGCGGTCACCACCAGAGCCGGCTTCGTGTCCGCCGACGGAAAAACGAAATCGCGGCTGGCGACCCCGCGCGTCACCTGGACATAGACCAGGCCGTTGGCGACATGATTGCGGTTGACCACTTCGCGCAGGATCAGCGGCAATACGTTGCGCGTCACCGGCCAGGCGATCGACAGTTCGGTCAGCGAGCGGTTCAGCCGGGCAAGGTGACGCGGCATGTCGACGATGAAGCCGCGTGCCACCTCGCAGACCTCGTAGACGCCGTCGGCGAACTGGTAACCGCGATCCTCGATATGCACGGAAGCGTCCGCATGAGCGACGTAGCGCCCGTTGACATAGGCAATGCGCGGCATTGGCAACCCCTGGAAAATTCTCGGGCTTTCTTATGCGATTCCGCCGCCGCCGTAACCGGCAAATGCTTGGCCCAGGCGCGGCCGATGGACGCCGCGCGTCAGACGCCCAGCGACTTCAGCTTGCGATGCAAAGCGGAGCGCTCCATGCCGATGAACTCGGCCGTCTTCGAGATGTTGCCGCCGAACCGGTTGATCTGGGCGATCAGATAGTCCTTTTCGAACTGTTCGCGTGCCTCGCGCAGCGGAAGCGCCATGATGTGCTGGTCCGACTGGTTGGGCGTGCGCGGCATGACATCGCCGATTTCGGACGGCAGCAGATCCGCGGTGATCGGCGCGTCGACATCCTCGCCGCGCGCCAGGATCATCAGCCGCTCGACGTTGTTGCGGAGCTGACGCACGTTGCCCGGCCAGTTGTGCGCCTGCAGCACGGCCAGCGCATCGTCGCCGATGCGGCGCGGCTTGATGCCGGCTTGGCGGGCGATCTGCTTCATGAAATTGTCGACGAGATAGGGAATGTCCTCGCGCCGTTCGGCCAGCCCTGGCACCATGACCGGAACCACGGCGAGCCGATGGTAAAGATCCTCGCGGAATCGCCCGTCGGCGATCATCGCCTCCAGGTTCTGCGAGGTTGAGGAAATGATGCGGACATCGACCTTGACCCGCTTTGTACCGCCCACCCGCTCGAACTGCTGTTCGACCAGCACGCGCAAAATCTTGTTCTGCGTTTCGCGCGGCATGTCGGCCACTTCGTCGATGTAGAGAATACCGCGATGGGCTTCCTCCAGCGCTCCCACCTTGCGCTCGACTCCGTTCGATTCGGTGCCGAACAGTTCGATCTCCATGCGTTCGGGCGTGATGTTGGCGGCGCTCAGCGTCACGAACGGCGCGCCCTTGCGGGCCGAAAGCGTATGGATGGCGCGCGCTGCCAGCTCCTTGCCCGAACCGGAGGGCCCAACGATCATCACGCGGCTGTTGGTCGGCGCGACACGCTCGATGGTCTGGCGCAACTGGCTCATCGCCGACGACATGCCGATCAGGTCGAAGGTCTCGCCGCTACGCAGCTTGAGATCGGAAACCTCGCGGCGCAATTTCGAGGTCTCGAGCGCACGTTCGGCGATGAGGATCAGCCTGTCGGCCTTGAACGGCTTCTCGATGAAGTCATAGGCGCCGCGACGGATGGCGGAAACCGCGGTTTCGATGTTGCCGTGGCCTGAAATCATCACCACGGGCAGGTTCGGGTGCATGGTCTTGATCTCGTCCAGCAGCGCCAACCCGTCCAGGCGCGAACCTTGCAGCCAGATGTCCAGGAAGATCAGCCTCGGCGCTCGATCGGCGATGGCCGCCAGGGCGCTGTCGGCATCGAATGCCGTACGGGTTTCGTGACCCTCGTCACTCAGGATGCCCGCGACGAGTTCGCGGATGTCTTCCTCGTCATCGACGATCAGAATATCAGACGCCATTACCGACCTTTTCAGTTTCTCTTTCGTGGTCCGCCCTGCTTTCGCCCCGCGGCAGAGTGCTGGCCGCGGGCGGCAGGATGATGCTGATCATCGCGCCGCGCCCGCCATGGAAGTCCGCAGGCGCGTCATGGAGTTCCAGCCTGCCGCCATGGTCCTCCACGATCTTTTTGACGATAGCGAGACCAAGCCCGGTGCCCTTTTCGCGTGTGGTCATATAAGGCTCCAGCAACCGCTGGCGATTCTCGCGCGGCAGGCCTTTGCCATTGTCGATGACGTCGATGCGAATCGCGCCATTCTGGCGCCCGGCTTGAATCCGGATTATGCCGTGCGAACCATCCTTCTGTTCCAGCCCGTCGATCGCCTCGGCGGCATTCTTGATCACATTGCCGAAGGCCTGGGCCATCAACCGGCTGTCGAAAGTGCCCTTGAGCGGCTCATTGCCGAATATCCGCTCGAAGGTGATGTCGGCACGGCTGACTTCGACCAGGAAGGAAGCCTCGCGCAGCGATTCGCGCAGGTCGATGGCCTTCATCTCGGGCTTTGGCATGCGCGCAAAGGCCGAGAACTCGTCGACCATGCGGCCGATATCCTCCACCTGCCGGATGATCGTGTCGGTACATTGGTCGAAAACTTCGCGGTCCTCGGTGATGACCTTGCCGTAGCGGCGCTTGATACGCTCGGCGGAAAGTTGGATCGGCGTCAGTGGATTCTTGATCTCGTGGGCGATGCGCCGCGCCACGTCGGCCCAGGCGGACGAACGCTGGGCCTGAACCAGGTCGGTAATGTCATCCACCGTCACGACGTAGGACTTTTCCTCGGAGCCGTCGTCGCCGGCCTCGATGGTGACCTGCACATTGAAGGTCCGCTCGGCACCGGCGCGATAGAAGGTCACCTGCTCGCGATAGACCGGCTTGCCGGACTTACGGCCGATCTCGAAGACGCGGCCGACATGAGGCAGGATCGCGGAAAGGTTCTGCCCGAGTGCCGCGCTGGCGGAAATGGCCAGCATCGATTCGGCGGAACGGTTGACGATGGTGATGATGCCGTAGGGGTCGACGCCGATGACGCCGGCGGTGACACCGGCAAGCACGGCTTCCGAAAAACGCCGCCTCTCGTCGATCAGGTCCTTCGCCGACAGGATCTCGTTGCGCTGTGATTTGAGCTCCAGCAGCATCTTGTTGAACGTATCGCCGAGCGAGGCGACGTCGCCATCGGATGGCCGCACCGGCACCGCGACGTCGAGATTGCCGGTCGCGACTTCATCGGCAGCGCCGATCAGCTGACGGATTGGCCGCACCAGTCGGTCGGCAACGGCTATGCCGGTCCAGATTGCCGACAGGATGATGATCAGGGTCAGCGACAGATAGGGCAGCGCAAATGCCACTTGCGAGGTGCGCCTGTTGTCCTCGAGATTGCGATACTCGTCGGTGTTGGACCTGACGATCTGCCGCGCCTTGATCACCTCTGGGTCGACCAGACGGATGGTGTAGAGATAGAGGCCCTCGATCTGGCGCAACTTGACGATGGCGCCCATGATGTTGCGCGTGCGCGGCTCGATCAGCACCGGCTTACCGTCGGTGGCGGTGGCAACCGCTCCTTCCGGCGGTTCCGGCATGGCGAAATCGGCATCGGTCTTGGCGCTCATGACGAAGGAGCCGTCGGGCTTGATCAGCGCGGCGTGCGCCAGCGAGCGGCCCACGGCTTCCTTGTTCATGAGGTCGAGAAAGCCGGTGCGATCGAGGCCGTACAGCGTGCGGGAGGCATCGAGATCGTAGGCCATCGACAGCGTCGTGCCCTGCAGGTTGCGGGCGTTTTCCTGGACATAGGCATCGGCGATCGACAACGAAGAATTGACGATCGTCTTGGTGCGAATCTCGAACCAGCGATCAAGGCCGATATCGAGCGTGATCGAGGCGATGATCGCCACCATGATGGCGGGAATGGCGGCAACCAGCGCGAACATGGCAACGATGCGCACATGCAGCCGGGAAGCCGCCTTGCCGTGGCGGCGGGCCATGACGATGCGATGCACCTCGCGCCCGACCAGCGCGATGAGAACGAGCACGAAGGCGGCGTTGAGAGCGATCAGCGCCCACGTCGCCTTGGCGTCCGGCGCGATCGGTGTCGCACCGACCAGGATCGCGAACGAGATAGCCGCCATGATCAGGGCGCCGACGACCGCGATCACGCCCGGCAGCGCCAGCAGCCGGCGTCCGTCGCGCGCGCCTGGTTCGCTGAAAAGCGGTTGGTTGGGTACAGGTGCCTGCGGAGCCATGTCGCCGTGTAGAGCCAATGATTGCGTCCGATCTATGCAACGCATTGTGGCGATTATGCAACAAGTGTGACAGCGACGGGACTCTTTCCCCGTTCGGTCCCCTGAAAAAGATCGTGTGCCCGGCGCCGGCTCAGGCCTGGCGGGACGACTTATAGACGTTGACGCCCAACTCGCGAATCTTCTTGCGCAAGGTGTTGCGGTTGAGGCCCAAAAGCTCCGCGGCCTTGATCTGGTTGCCGCGGGTTGCCGTCATCGAAGCCAGCACCAACGGGTATTCGACTTCGGATAGAATACGTTCGTAGAGGCCAGCGGGCGGCAATTCGCCTGCAAAGGAGGCGAAATAGCGCTGCAGGAAGTGCTCCACCGCCTGGCCGATGGAAAGATCGTCGGGAATGAGGTTGCCGGCGCCTGGCACCACCGGGCGTTCCCCTGTCTTGAGCTCCGCCTCGATGATCTCGGCGGAAATCTCGTCCTGCGAATAAAGCGCGGCGAGCCTGCGAACGAGGTTTTCCAGCTCGCGCACATTGCCTGGCCATGGATAGCGCTTCATCAATTCGATGCCGCCGGAAGAGATACGCTTGGTCTGCAGCCCCTCCATCTCGCCAAGCTTGAAGAAATGGCGCACCAGATCTGGCACGTCCTCGGAGCGCTCGCGCAGCGCCGGCAACCTGAGCGGTACGACGTTGAGACGGTAGAAAAGGTCCTCGCGGAAAAGACCCTGGTTGATCAGCGTGCGCAGGTCCTTGTTGGTGGCAGCGACGATGCGCACATCGGTCTTGATCGGCGTACGGCCGCCAACCGTCGTGTACTCGCCCTGCTGCAGGACGCGCAGCAGGCGCGTCTGCGCCTCCATCGGCATGTCGCCGATCTCGTCGAGGAACAGCGTGCCGCCCTCTGCCTGCTCGAAGCGGCCGGTCGAGCGGTTCTGAGCGCCGGTGAAGGCGCCCTTCTCGTGGCCGAACAATTCCGATTCGATCAGGTCGCGCGGGATCGCCGCCATGTTGATGGCAACGAACGGACCGCCACGACGGCGTCCATATTCATGCAGCGCGCGCGCCACCAGTTCCTTGCCAGTGCCCGATTCGCCCGAGATCATGACCGTCAGGTCGGTCTGCATCATGCGCGCCAGCATACGGTAGATGTCCTGCATGGCCGCCGAACGGCCGACCAGCGGCATCGTTTCGGGCTGCTCTTCCTGCCGGGCATCGATCTTGGGCCGCCGGGGCTCGGACAGTGCTCGGTTGACGATGTTGAGGAGTTCAGTGAGGTCGAAAGGCTTCGGCAGATATTCGTAGGCGCCGGTTTCGGAAGCGCGGATCGCCGTCATGAACGTATTCTGGGCGCTCATGACGATGACGGGCAGTTCCGGCCGCGCCTTCTTGATGCGCGGCAGCATGTCGAAAGCGTTCTCGTCCGGCATCACGACGTCGGTGATGACGAGGTCACCCTCGCCGGCGGCCACCCAGCGCCACAGCGTCGAGGCGTTGGAGGTCACGCGCACCTCGTGACCGACACGCGACAGCGCCTGATTGAGCACGGTGCGGATCGCCGCGTCGTCGTCGGCGACGAGAATATTGCCGCGAACGGTCATTTGCGGTCTCCTTCGCCGTCTTGATCGGCGCCCAGCGCCGTTTCCTTCCAGGCCGGCATCAGGACCCGGAACGTTGTCGCGCGCGGCGTCGAATCGCACTCGATGATGCCGCCATGCTCACCGACGATCTTGGCGACCAGCGCCAGCCCGAGACCCGAGCCGTTCGGCTTGGTGGTGATGAAGGGATCGAACAGGATCGGCAGGATATCTTCCGAGACGCCGGAACCATTGTCGCGCACGCAGAACTCCAGCGGCAGCGATACACGATCCTGCGTGCCCGGGACCGAAACCCGAATACCGGGCCGGAAGGCGGTGGACAGCACGATTTCGCCCTGTGGATCGCTGCCGATTGCCTCGGCGGCGTTCTTGATCAGGTTGAGGAACACCTGGATCAGCTGGTCGCGGTTTGCAAATACTGGAGGCAATGATGGATCATAATCCTCCAATATCTTGATTTTCTTCGCGAAACCGTTCTTTGCGATTGCCTTCACGTGATCGAGCACGACATGGATGTTGACGGGATAGCGATCGATCGGCCGCTCGTCGGAAAAAACCTCCATACGATCGACCAGCGACACGATACGGTCCGTTTCGTCGGTGATCAGCCGCGTCAGCGCGCGATCCTCATCGGAGGCGGACAGTTCGAGCAGTTGGGCCGCCCCCCTGATGCCGGAAAGCGGATTCTTGATCTCATGCGCTAGCATCGCCGCCAGGCCGGTCACCGAGCGCGCCGCGCCGCGATGCGTCATCTGCCGGTCGATCTTGTCGGCCATCGACCGCTCCTGGAACATGACCACGACGGAGCCCGGAAACTCCGGCACCGGCGCGACATAGAGATCGACGACCTTCTCGATGCCGAGGCGGGGTGACGAGACGTCGACCCGATACTCGTTGACGGGCGCTCGGCGCTCGCGCACCTGGTCGACCAGCGTCAGCAACGGGCTGCCGAAGGGTATGAGCTTGGAAAGGGTGTTGCGCGCCAGCATGGTCGCGCTGGAGCGAAAGAAATCCTCAGCATCGGCGTTGGCGAAGGTGATGAAGCCTTCCTCGCTGATCATGATCACCGGGCGGCGGATCGTATTCAGCACGATCTGGGCGGCATCCGCCATTTCAACGCTCTGGCTAGCGGTGGCGGTCATGCGGCACTCCGCAGGTTCATGGTTTGCGGATCGCGCGAAAACACATCGCGTAGCAAGGCGATGACACGGGCTGGTTCGAACGCGGTCATTATCGCCTTTCTACCGTCGCCAGCGACGCACCCGGCATGTCGATCAAGATACCAGCCCAGATGCTTGCGGGCCTGGCGCAGGCCGCTCTCGGCGCCGTAAAGCGCCAGCATGTCCTCGTAATGGGCAACGACATAGTCGGCGAGCGCTTGCGGGGTCTCGGGAATGCCGGGCGAAAATGCCCCGGCGGCAGCCGCAGCGATGCTGCCGGCGACCCACGGCGCGCCATAGTGGGCGCGGCCGACCATCACTGCGTCGGCGCCGGACTGTTCGAGAATGACCGAGGCTTCAGCCGGGGAGCAGACATCGCCATTGGCGACGACCGGGATGGATACGGCCTCCTTGACGCGAGCGATGGCGCGCCAATCCGCCTTACCTTGGTAGAACTGGCAGCGTGTGCGGCCATGGACCGTGACCATCTTGACGCCCGCCTGCTCGGCACGGCGCGCCAGGACGGGAGCGTTGAGTGCCGCCTCGTCCCAACCCAGCCGCATCTTGACCGTGACCGGCACCTTGACCGCGCCGACCACGGCCTCGATCAGCGAGATCGCGTGGTCGAGGTCCAGCATCAATGCCGAACCGGCATAGCCACCGGTGACCTTCTTGGCCGGGCAGCCCATGTTGATGTCGATGATGTCGGCGCCCTCGCCGGCGGCGATCCGTGCGCCTTCGGCCATATGGATCGCCTCGCGGCCGGCAAGCTGCACCATATGGACGGGCAGGCCGGAATGACGTATGCGCAGGTCGCAGCCGGCCCTGCCCTTGGCGAGTTCGCCGCTGGCCACCATTTCGGACACGACTAGGCCGGCGCCATGCGCATGGGCGCGCTGCCTGAACGCCTCGTCGGTAATCCCAGACATCGGCGCGAGGAAGACGCGGTTGCGGATTCTCACACCGCCGACGTCGAGAGGCGCGGCCAATCTGATCAAGTTAACCATGCACAAAAACCAAGCATGTCCATTCGCTGCACATTCTCTAGCCAGATCGAGAGAAATGTGCAACGCGGAATGACGCCACATTAAGGCGCAATTGGGAAAATGCTGGCCTTCGGCCTTGGCCGCGACTAGGACCAGACTAAATGATTGGCGCAACTGAAAATCAGGCTTCGGATCCGGGTGGCAAAGTCGCGGTGGTTATCGTCGCGGCCGGCCGCGGCGCGCGCGCCGGACAGGCCGATGGCCCGAAGCAATATCAACGAATTGCCGGCCGCGCCGTCATCGCTCGTGTCATCGATATTTTTCTGGCGCACCCGCTCATCGGCCGGATCGTCGTGGCCATTCATGCCGAGGACCAGGAGCTTTTTCGGCAGGCGGTGGGCACCGATGCCGATCGGGTGACGGCAATCGCCGGAGGCGCGACTAGGCAGGATTCGGTTCGGCTCGGGCTGCACGCGTTAAGAAGCTACGCGCCGGACAAGGTCCTCATCCACGACGCCGCGCGCCCTTTTGTCGACATGGATCTCATCGACCGCACCATCGCGGCCATCGGCGAGCGTGAAGGCGCGCTTCCCGCCCTGCCCGTTGCCGACACGCTGAAACGCGAATCGGCCAGCGGCATGGTTGGCGAAACAGTCCCCAGAAACGGGCTGCACGCGGCGCAAACGCCGCAAGGCTTTCCCTTCCTCGCGATCATGACGATGCATGAAGAAGCCTATAACCGAGGCAAAACCGACTTTACCGACGACGCGTCGATTGCCGAATGGATGCAAATGCCGGTGAAGCTCGTTCCCGGCTCGCCGGACAATATCAAACTCACATGGGCACGGGACATCGCCATGGCGCACCAGCGACTTTCCAGCGAGCGGGCACACTTCCCCGATATCCGCACCGGCAACGGCTATGACGTCCATGCCTTCGAGCCGGGAGACCATGTCACGCTCTGCGGCGTCGCCATTCCGCACGACAGGAAATTGTCGGGCCATTCCGACGCCGATGTCGGCCTGCACGCCCTGACCGACGCGCTGCTGGCGACCTGCGGGGCCGGCGACATCGGCACGCACTTCCCGCCGTCCGATCCGCAGTGGAAAGGCGCTGCGTCGCGGATATTCGTCGAACATGCGGCAAGACTAGTGCGGGAGCGCGGCGGGCGCATCGCCAATGCCGACATCACGCTGATCTGCGAGGCACCGCGTGTCGGCCCGCACCGCGAGGCGATGACGGCGGTTCTTTCCCTGATGCTGGGCATTTCCGCCGACCGAATCTCGATCAAGGCGACAACCAACGAGAAGCTCGGCTTCGTCGGCCGCGAGGAAGGCATTGCGGCGATCGCCACCGCCAGCGTGGTGTTTCCCGGCGAGGTTCCGGAATGACCGACAGCGGCCTGGCAAACGCGCTGCTCAAGGCCTGCCGCGAGCGCGGCATCATGCTTGCGACCGCCGAAAGCTGCACCGGCGGCATGATCATCGCCGCGCTGACCGACATCGCCGGTTCTTCGGCCGTGGTCGATCGCGGCTTCATCACCTATTCCAACGAAGCTAAGATGGACATGCTCGGCGTGCGAACAACCACGCTCGACGCGCATGGCGCGGTTTCCCGCGAGACAGCCATCGAGATGGCAAAGGGCGCGCTCACCCGTTCACGCGCCGGGCTGACTCTGGCCGTTACCGGCATTGCCGGTCCGGGTGGCGGTTCTGCCGAAAAGCCGGTCGGGCTGGTCTGGTTTGGCGTTGCGGTGAACGGCCAACCCGTGACGGCCGAATACAAGCTGTTTGCCGACAATGGCCGTGACTTCATCCGCCGGGAAACGGTCGACCATGCGCTCAAGCTCGGCTTGCAGACGCTTGGCGGGAGTCAGGCCGCCGGTGTCTTGCCGTAGATGACGTCGGCGCGCTTTTCGAAAGCCTCGGCGAACATGCGGAAGGCACGGTCGAACATCGTGCCCATCAGCGCGCCCAAGATGCGGCTCTTGAATTCGTAGTCGATGAAGAAGCGCACGACACAGCCGGCACCGTCTGGCTCGAAACGCCAGACATTGCTCAGATATTTGAACGGGCCATCGATGTATTTCACATCGATGGCGTTCTCGTCGGGCTTCAGCAGCACCTGCGTGGTGAAGGTCTCGCGGATCGCCTTGTAGCCAATGCTCATATCGGCGACGAGGATGGTGCGTCCGTCACGCTCCTTGTGCGAACGAACCGTCAGTGCTTCGCAAAGCGGCAGGAATTGCGGGTAAGTCTCGATGTCGGCGACCAGCGCGAACATCTGCTCAGGCGTATGGGCAACGTGGCGGGTGGCTTCGAATTTCGGCATGAACCCGGCTCTAGAGCGCGTCGCGTCGAAGACGCATCAGAGCGATTTCGCGAGCTGCGCTTCGCGCGCCGCGCGCAGCCTGGCGAAATCGTCGCCGGCGTGATGCGACGAGCGCGTCAGCGGGCTCGATGCCACCAGCAGGAAACCCTTGGTCTTGCCAATCGTCTCGAAGGACTTGAATTCCTCGGGCGTGACGAAGCGGATCACCGGATGGTGCTTTTTCGAAGGCTGCAGGTATTGGCCGATGGTCATGAAGTCGACATTGGCCGAACGCAGGTCGTCCATCAACTGCAGGATTTCGTTCCGCTCTTCGCCCAGACCCACCATGATGCCGGACTTGGTGAAGATCGACGGATCGAGTTCCTTGACCCGCTGCAGCAGCCGGATCGAGTGGAAATAGCGGGCGCCCGGCCGGACCTTCAGATAATTCGACGGCACGGTTTCGAGATTGTGGTTGAAGACGTCGGGCCTGGCCGCCACGACGATCTCCAGCGCGCCGTCCTTGCGCAGGAAATCCGGCGTCAGGATTTCGATCGTCGTCAGAGGCGTTGCCGCCCGAATCTCACGGATGACATCGGCGAAGTGCTGCGCGCCGCCATCGGCGAGATCGTCGCGGTCGACCGAGGTGATGACGACATGGGTAAGGCCCATCTGCTTGACGGCATGGGCGACGCGGGCCGGCTCGTCGGGATCGAGCGCGGTCGGAATGCCGGTGGCGACATTGCAGAAGGCGCAGGCGCGCGTGCAGATCTCGCCCATTATCATGAAGGTGGCGTGCTTCTTTTCCCAGCACTCACCGATGTTCGGGCAACCGGCTTCTTCGCACACGGTCACCAGCTTGTGGGATTTGACGATCTCGCGCGTCTCGGCATAGCCCTTCGAGACCGGCGCCTTGACGCGGATCCAGTCCGGCTTGCGCAACACCTCCTGGTCGGGCTTATGCGCTTTCTCGGGATGCCGCAGCCGCGGCGCGTTGGCGATCGTGTCGAGGACAATGACCATCTGAACCCTGGCTTTTTTCTCGCGACCGCCGTCGGCGATCGTCACTTTCACGTCATCTAGGACTTTTCAACACAAAGAAAAAGGCTGCAGCGGCGCATGCCGCCACAACCGTTTTCGCATAGCCGGAACGATATCGACTAGCGGCGCACCAGGCGACCGACCCAGATCAGCAGGCAGGCACCGATAAAGCCGGTGATCAGATAGGCGGTCCAGCCTACGCCGAACACGCCGATGTTGAGCGCCTGCAGGATGGCGTTCAGCACCACAGCGCCAAGGATCCCCATGATAATGTTCACGAATATGCCGGTGTTGCTCTTCATGACCATTTCGGCCAACCAGCCTGCCAGGCCGCCGATGATGATGGCTGCGATCCAGCCCACGCCGTTCAAGTGCATATGCCTTCTCCTTGCGCCAGTAAAAATGCATCCGGAAACGAACTGCCTCGCCGTCGCGACCCTGCGGCTTTCGAAGCTGAGTCTCCCGCGGCGAATCTATCATGCGTTCAAGGCGCGGCCATAGGCGTCGAGCACGCTTTCCTTCATCATCTCCGACAGCGTCGGGTGCGGGAAAATCGTGTGCATCAGCTCTTCCTCGGTCGTTTCGAGGTTCATCGCCACGACAAAGCCCTGGATCAATTCGGTGACTTCGGCGCCGACCATGTGCGCGCCGAGCAACTGACCGGTCTTCTTGTCGAAGATGGTCTTGATGAAGCCCTGGTCTTCGCCAAGCGCGATCGCCTTGCCATTGGCTGCGAACTGGAAGCGGCCGACGCGAATATCCCAGCCTTCGGCCTTGGCCTTGGCTTCCGTCAAGCCAACCGACGCGACCTGTGGATTGCAGTAGGTGCAACCGGGGATCTTGAGCTTGTCGATGGCGTGAACACCGGGGAAGTTCGCAATCTTCTCGACGCACACGACGCCCTCATGCTCGGCCTTGTGGGCAAGCATCGGCGGGCCGGCGACATCGCCGATGGCGTAAATGCCAGGCACATTGGTCTTGCCGTAACCATCGACGACAACGCAGCCACGGTCCGTCTTCACGCCGAGCGCCTCAAGGCCGAGATTCTCGATGTTGCCTTGGACGCCGACGGCCGAAATCATGCGGTCGGCTGATATCTTCTCGACCTTGCCGTCCTTCATCTCGACATGCGCGGTGACCGAGTTCGCCCCCTTCTCGACCTTGGTCACCTTGGCCTCGAGGATGATCTTCATGCCTTGCTTCTCGAACTGCTTTTGCGCGAATTTCGAGACTTCGGCATCCTCGACAGGCATCACAGCCGGCAGCAGCTCGACCACGGTCACGTCGGCGCCCATTGTGCGGTAGAAGGAGGCGAATTCGATACCGATTGCGCCCGAGCCCATCACCAGCAGAGATTTCGGCATCTCCTTGGGCACCATGGCCTCGAAATAGGTCCAGATCAGCTTGCCATCCGGCTCGATGCCGGGCAGCGCGCGCGGCCGCGCGCCGGTCGCCAGGATGATGTGCTTGGCGGTGTAGGTGCCCTCGCCCTTGACGCCTTTCGGCACCGGCGGCTGCGGCTCCATCGGCTTCTTGGCCGTCTTGGAGACCACGATCTCGCCGGGCTTCGACAATTTGGCCTCGCCCCAGATGACGTCGACCTTGTTCTTCTTCATCAGGAAGGCGACGCCGCCATTGAGCCTGAGCGACACTTTTCGCGACCGATCGACGACAGCGGCGGTATCGGCACTGATCTTGCCGCCGTCGAGCTTCAGGCCATAATCCTTCAGGTGATCCGAATAGTGCATGATCTCGGCCGAGCGCAGCAGCGCCTTGGTCGGAATGCAGCCCCAGTTCAGGCAGATGCCGCCCAGATGCTCGCGCTCGACGATGGCCGTCTTGAAGCCGAGCTGGGCGGAACGCACCGCCGCGACATAGCCGCCGGGACCGGAGCCGATGATGATGACGTCGTAGTTCTCAGCCACGGGTTTTTCTCCTTCAATCACAATTCCAGCATGACGCGCACGACTGACGTCAGCGCCTTGCCGATGTTTCGCGTGTTTTCGATGTCGAGGTGGACGCCATCGAGAGGTGTTGTTTGCGCCACCGTGCCAGCGTCGAAAAAGCCGCAACCGACTTCGTCGGCGAGTGCTGCGTATTGCGGTGCAAGCTGCTTCGAGGCGTCATCCCCGCCGGCGAACATCTCCTTGAAGTCGGCATTTTCGGTGCGACTGACAAGAGGCGGCGAAACGATCAGGATCTGCGGCGCCGGCCAGTCGAACGGATAATCGTGGCCACGCACGATGTCGATCAGCCGCTGGATGCCTTGCTTGGCGGCAACCGGCTTGCCATGGATCCACGGCTTCATGTCGTTGGCGCCGAGCATGATGACGATCAGGTCGATCGGCGCATGCGTCGTCAGCACCGTCGGCAGCAGCCGCGCACCGTTGCGGTCGGCTCCGGCCAGATGATCGTCGAAGGCGGTGGTGCGGCCGTTGAGGCCGTCGGCGATAACCTGAACGTCTTCGCCAAGTCCAGCTTGCAGCACGCTTGGCCAGCGATCCCCGAGCGCATGACGCCCGCCTTCGGCATTGTAGCCCCAGGTCAGCGAGTCGCCGTAACAAAGAACCGTCTTCATTCGTTCAACCCGCCTTTATGTCGGCCACATCGCGCTTCACGCGCCAGCGCACGAACAACCAATGGATGATGATCGTCACCAGGCCCGGCAGACCAAGACCGGCAACCACCGGCATGTCTCTCCTGACCACCGCGGCGCTGCTGTCGCTGTAGAGGATCAGCGCGACCAAGAGGAGAAGCAGCGCCACAAATACAATCAGCGTCCACTTTCCCGCCGTCGCCACGGCCGCGACCGGATCGTTCGTCAATTGCGCGACGAAGAAGACGAAGGTGACGACAAAAGTCACCAGCACCGAGAACATGAAGACGATGATGTATTCTTCCTCGGCGCCGGTGGCGACGGCCAACCATTGCGCGATCAGCCCGCCGGCCAACCCGGAAATGAGAAAGGTAAAAAGGCTGGTGAAGAATATCCGCACAGCCTTTTCCTTTCCTACACCAGCATGCCCATCGGGTTCTCGATCAGCTTCTTGAAGGCGACCAGCAGTTCGGCCCCCAGGGCTCCGTCGACCGCACGATGATCGGTCGACAGCGTCACCGACATCACGGTGGCTATCTTGATCTCGCCATTCCTGACCACCGCCCGCTCCTCGCCGGCGCCCACCGCCAGGATCGTCGCATGCGGCGGATTGATCACCGCGGCAAAGTCCTTGATGCCGAACATGCCGAGATTGGAGACCGCCGTGGTGCCGCCCTGATACTCCTCGGGCTTCAGCTTGCGGCTGCGGGCACGGCTCGCCAGATCCTTCATCTCGTTGGAGATGACGGACAGCGTCTTTTCGTCCGCATGCCGGATGATCGGCGTGATCAGGCCGCCGGGAATGGACACGGCAACGCCGACATCGGCATGCTTGTGCTTGACCATGGCGCTCTCGGTCCACGAGGCATTGGCATCCGGCACCGCCTTCAGGGCCATGGCCATCGCCTTGATCACCATGTCGTTGACCGACAGCTTGTAGGCTGGGGCCTCACCCTTGTCGGTCTTCTTCACCGGTGCGGCGGCATTGAGCTGCGTGCGCAGCGAAAGCAGCGCATCGAGTTCGCACTCGAGCGTCAGGTAGAAATGCGGGATGGTGGTTTTGGCTTCGACCAGGCGCCGCGCGATGGTCTTGCGCATGTTGTCATGCGGGACGAGGTCATAAGAGCCCTGCTCGAACAGCTTCAGCACCTGATCGTCCGACATTGCCTTTACTGCCGGCGCGGCGGCTACTGCGCCAGCCGGAGCCTTGGAGGCGGTCGCTGCCTTGGCACCACCGCCGGAGATCGCGGCATCAACGTCTGCTTTCACCACCCGGCCATGCGGGCCGGTGCCGGTCACGGCCGACACATCGACCCCCGCCTCCTTGGCGATGCGGCGCGCGAGCGGCGATGCAAAGGTGCGGTCGCCAGCCGCATGACCGTTGGCGGCCGGAGCTGCCGAGGCGGGCTCGGGCTTCGATGTCTCGGTCTTTGGCGCCTCGGGCTGCGGCACTTCAGCCTTGGCAGCTTCAGCCTTCGGTGCCTCGGCTTTCGCCGGCGCGGCATCGCCACCGCTCTTGGCGGCGGCGCCCGCATCCTCGCCTTCGGCGGCAAGCACGGCGATCAGCGCGTTGACCTTGACCCCTTCGGTTCCGGCCGGCACGACCAGCTTGGCAACCGTACCCTCATCGACGGCCTCGACCTCCATCGTCGCCTTGTCGGTCTCGATCTCGGCGATCACATCGCCCGGCGAAACCTTGTCGCCTTCCTTGACCAGCCATTTTGACAGATTGCCTTCTTCCATCGTGGGCGATAGCGCCGGCATGGTGATGTTGATTGGCATTTTGTCCTCCCGCCCGGTTCAGCGATATGCGACGGCTTTGACGGCCTCGATGACCTCGCCGACGTTCGGCAATGCCAGCTTTTCGAGGTTGGCCGCATAGGGCATCGGCACGTCCTTGCCGGCAATGGTGATGACCGGTGCGTCGAGGAAATCGAAAGCGCGCTGCGAGACCTGGTTGGCGATATGGTCGCCGACCGAATTCTGCGGGTAGCCTTCTTCGACCACGACCAGCCGGTTGGTCTTCTTGACCGAGGTGATGACGGTGTCGAGATCGAGCGGACGGATGGTCCTGAGATCGATGATCTCGGCCTCGATACCCATGCCGCGCAGCTCGGCTTCAGCCTTGACGGCATAGGTCATGCCGATGCCGAAGGAGACGATGGTGACGTCCTTGCCTGCCTTGTGGATGCGCGCCTTGCCGATCGGCAGCACGAAGTCGTCCAGCTTCGGCACGTCGAAGGACTGGCCGTAGAGGATCTCGTTCTCGAGGAAGATGATCGGGTTCGGATCGCGGATCGCCGCCTTGAGCAAACCCTTGGCGTCGGCGGCCGTATACGGCATCACGACCTTCAGGCCCGGAATGTGGCTGTACCAGGCGGCATAGCACTGCGAGTGCTGGGCGGCGACGCGGGCCGCGGCGCCGTTCGGCCCACGGAACACAATCGGCGCGCCCATCTGGCCGCCCGACATATAGAGCGTCTTGGCGGCGGAGTTGATGATCTGGTCGATCGCCTGCATGGCGAAGTTGAAGGTCATGAACTCGACGATCGGCTTCAGGCCGGCCATCGCCGCACCGACGCCAACGCCGGCAAAACCATGTTCGGTGATCGGCGTGTCGACGACGCGACGCGGTCCGAATTCCTGCAGCAGGCCTTGCGTGATCTTGTAGGCGCCCTGGTATTCGGCGACTTCCTCACCCATGACGAAGACATCGCCGTCGCGGCGCATTTCCTCGGCCATGGCATCGCGCAGCGCTTCACGCACGGTGGTCGAGACCATCTCGGTACCGGCCGGAATGTCCGGATTGGCGGCAATTTCCGTTTTCGGGGCAGCCGCGACGGGTGCGGCGGCTGGCTTTGCCACCTCCGCCTTGTCCTGGGCCGGCGCTTCCGCCTTTGCCGGCGCTTCCGCCTTGGCAGGAGCCGCGGACTTGGCGACATCGGCGGCGCTCTCGCCGTCCTGCAGCAGAACGGCGATCACCGCGTTGACCTTGACGCCTTCGGTGCCGGCGGGAACCACGATCTTGCCCAGCGTACCTTCGTCGACGGCTTCGACCTCCATCGTCGCCTTGTCAGTTTCGATCTCGGCGAGGACGTCACCCGCGACGACCTTGTCGCCCTCGTTCTTCAACCACTTGGAAAGATTGCCCTCTTCCATGGTCGGCGAGAGAGCGGGCATGAGAATTTCGATCGGCATGTCCTGGCCCTCCCCTTACAATACGATATCGGTCCAGAGCTCGGACGGATCCGGCTCTGCATCGTTCTGGGCAAATTCGGCGGCATCGGCGACGATGTCGCGAACCTCCTTGTCGATGGTCTTGAGCTCGTCCTCGATCGCCCACTTCTTCTCGATCAGCCGCGCCTTGACCTGCTCGATCGGGTCGTGCTCGGAGCGCATCTTCTGCACTTCTTCCTTCGACCGGTATTTTGCGGGATCGGACATCGAGTGGCCGCGATAACGGTAGGTCTGCATTTCGAGGATCAGCGGGCCATTGCCGGCGCGGCACCATTCGGTCGCGAGATCGCCGGCGGCCTTGACCGCGCGTACGTCCATGCCGTCGACCTGAATGCCGGGAATCTTGAAGGAAGCGCCGCGATGCGAGAAGTCTGTCTCCGCTGAAGAGCGCGAAACCGAGGTGCCCATGGCGTAGCGGTTGTTCTCGATGATGTAGATCACCGGCAGCTTCCACAGCGAGGCCATGTTGAAGCTTTCATAGACCTGGCCCTGGTTGGCGGCGCCGTCGCCGAAATAGGTCAGCGAGACATTGTTGTTGTCGCGGTAGCGGTTGGCGAAGGCCAGACCCGTGCCGAGCGACACCTGCGCACCGACAATGCCGTGACCGCCATAAAAATGCTTCTCCTTGGAGAACATGTGCATGGAGCCGCCCTTGCCCCTCGACAAGCCGCCGCGGCGTCCGGTCAACTCGGCCATCACGCCACGCGGCGACAACTCCATCGCCAGCATGTGACCGTGGTCGCGATAGGCCGTGATCATCTGGTCGCCGTCGATCAGCGCCATCTTCATGCCGGTGACGACGGCTTCCTGGCCGATATAGAGGTGGCAGAAGCCACCGATGAAGCCCATGCCGTAGAGCTGGCCGGCCTTTTCCTCGAAGCGGCGGATGAGCAGCATGTGCCGGTAGGCGGCAAGCTCTTCGTCCTTGGTGAAGTCAGCAGGCTTGGGTGCCGACAGACCGGATTTGCCGTCGGATTTCGATTTGGCAGGCGCTTTTCTGGCTGCGGTGGCCATGCATCACTCCCTGTTGGCGTCTCTTTGCGGACACTGGAGCAAGATGAACCTGCTCCGGGGAGATCGCCCTCCCCTTCGATTTATGGGAGGCTAACACGTAGAAAGGCGTTCCGCCATGTCGAAATTGCATAGCTGGCATGCACCTAAGCAATTAAAATCATTGAAAATATTGGTGATTAACCTGATATCGGTTATTTTGTCGGAGCCGGCAGCATGATGGTGATCTCATCGGCCTGGGACAGATTGAGCGCCTTACGCGCCTGCTCGTCGAGCATGTCCTTCTCCAGCGTGCCATCGTGCATGAGCTTGACGCGCCGCTCAAGCTCCATCCTGCGCGCCTTGATCGCATCGAGCTGACCCTGCAGCGCGGCCGTCTCGGCCTCCAGCTTGTATTTCGAATTGATGCCGAATTCGCCGTGATAGGCGTGGAAGCCGAAATAGGCCAGGAACACCACGCACAGCGAGGGAATGATCAGGCGCCCGGTGTTTCTCTGCTTGTGCTGACGCGTCCACATGACCGATTCCCCGTGGCCGCGAACTCAAACGGCTCGAAGCCTTTTTCACCTGATTGTGCTTAACGGACGGTTACGGGGGCCGCCCCAGGCCGGGCCTGAAATAAAAAAGGGCGGGATGTCCCGCCCTCTCCGTATCGACGATGTCCGGCCGGATCAGCTCTTGATCACCGATCTGCCGGCGTAACGCGCCTGCTTGCCGAGTTCTTCCTCGATGCGGATCAGTTGGTTGTATTTGGCCATGCGGTCGGAGCGCGACAGCGAGCCGGTCTTGATCTGCCCGCAATTGGTGGCGACGGCGAGATCGGCGATGGTCGAATCCTCGGTCTCGCCCGAACGGTGCGACATGACGGCGGTGTAGGCAGCCTTGTGCGCGGTCTCGACCGCGTCGAGCGTCTCGGTCAGCGAGCCGATCTGATTGACCTTGACCAGGATCGAATTGGCGACGCCCATGCGAATGCCGTCGCGCAGGCGAGCCGTGTTGGTGACGAAGAGATCGTCGCCGACAAGCTGCGTCTTCTTGCCGATCAGGTCGGTCAGATATTTCCAGCCTTCCCAGTCATCCTCGGCAAGGCCGTCCTCGATCGAGATGATCGGGTAGTCGGCGGCGAGCTTGGCGAGGTACTTGGCCTGCGCCTTGGGGTCACGCGTCTTCTTCTCGCCCTCGTAGACATAGTTGCCGTCCTTGAAGAACTCGGTCGCGGCGCAATCGAGGCCGAGCGCGATCTCTTCGCCCGGCTTGAATCCGGCCTTCTCGATCGATTCCATGATGAAGTCGAGCGCCACCGGCGCGCTCTTCAGGTTCGGCGCGAAGCCACCCTCGTCGCCGACATTGGTGTTGTGGCCGGCATCCTTCAGCTTCTTGCGTAGCGTGTGGAAGATTTCCGAACCCCAGCGCACGCCTTCGCGCAGCGTCGGCGCGCCGACCGGCAGGATCATGAATTCCTGGAAGTCGATCGGATTGTCGGCATGCGCGCCGCCATTGATGATGTTCATCATCGGCACCGGCAGGACATGCGCCTTGGTGCCGCCGACATAGCGATAGAGCGGCAGGCCGGCGGCATCGGCCGCGGCCTTCGCCACCGCCAGCGAAACGCCCAGGATGGCGTTGGCGCCGAGCCGGCTCTTGTTGGGCGTGCCGTCAAGCTCGATCATGGTCTGATCGATATGGATCTGGTTTTCGGCCTCCATGCCGCCGATCGCCTCGAACAGTTCGCCGTTGACAGCTTCGACGGCCTTGAGCACGCCCTTGCCAAGATAGCGGGCGCCGCCGTCGCGAAGCTCGACGGCTTCGTGGGCGCCGGTCGAGGCACCCGACGGCACCGCGGCGCGGCCCATCGAACCGTCTTCGAGAACGACATCGACCTCGACGGTCGGGTTTCCACGGCTGTCCAGGATTTCACGCCCGACAATATCGATGATGGCGGTCATTGCGATGTCCTCGATTGATCTGGAGAAAGGGTCGCGCCCGTCTTAGCCAAAGCGACGCAAAAGGCAATCGGGCGCTGGCCGAATATTGCCGTTCGCTCGATTCACGAAGCGCAAGTTTCCGTCATCATAAGTCATGCCACCAGACGCGCATTCCGGGTTATAGATGTTGTCGCGCGGGGCGAAACAGGAGGAGTTTCGCCATGTCTGAGTTGAGCGGTATCGTCAGTCTGTTCCTGATCGCCGCGGCGTTCCTGACGTCGTGCGACAATCAGCAGTCACCGCCAAAGGCCATCGCGCCTTTGCCGGCCTTGCACACTAGCGAGTAGCGTTGCGTTGAATCGAAAAGGGGGGCCGTCGAAACGACCCCCTTTTTCAATTGTGGCGTCAATGCCAATAGGGCCTGACTTTGTAATACTGATAGGATTCGTCGCGCGCGCTCTCGCCATCCGCGCCGGCCAGTTCGTTGATCGAATGGGCAGGCGCTGCCTTCAGCTGTTCCTTGGTGAAGGGCACGACATAGCCGCCCTTATCCTCGTCGTAGTCGAGGCTCGCCCATGGAATGGCATGGTACTTTTCGCTGATGCCGAGAAAGCCGCCAAACCCGATCACAGCGAACATGATGCCGTTCGACGTCTTGTCGAGCATGACGTCCTCGATGCTGCCGATGCTGTCGCCTTGGGTGTTGTAGACGCTGGTGCCGATCACCCGCGAAGCGGCAATGGCTTCGGTGTGGCCTGTCTGGGTTGTCATAATCATACTCCTCGTTGTCGTTGAACTCTGCCTGACAATGAGGGGCGTCGGCGAAAGTTCCCGACTTTTTTGGCGGCTGCCTGATCACTCCGCGAGGATGAAAGTCACCTTCATGTTGACGCGATAGGCCGCGATCTTGCCGTCCTCGACAACGATCTTCTGGTCCTGAATCCAAGCGCCCTCGACGTTCTTCAGGGTCTTCGAGGCGCGCGCAATTCCCTGCTCGATGGCGTCCTGAAAGCTCTTGCTGGACGACGAGGTGATTTCGGTGACGCGGGCTACGGACATGGCTTCCTCCTGCCAAACGCTTATTTGCCGGACAAGCGTACAACTGGGGCTTGTTTGCTACAAGACGTTGGCTTTTCAGCCCTTTGCAATCCTGTCGAAGGCCATCAGCCGTTCCAGAAGTGCCGGCATGTCTTTCAGCGGCAGCATATTCGGGCCGTCGGACGAGGTCGAATTGTCAGGGTCCTGGTGGGTCTCGATAAAGACGCCGGCAACCCCAACGGCAACGGCCGCGCGGGCCAGCGTCTCGACAAAGCGGCGCTCGCCGCCAGACGACCCGCCCTGCCCGCCCGGCTGCTGCACCGAATGCGTGGCGTCGAAGATCACCGGGGCGCCGATCTCGGCCATGACAGGCAGAGCGCGCATATCCGACACCAGCGTGTTGTAGCCGAAAGAAGCGCCGCGCTCGGTGGTCAGCACATTGGCATTGCCCGAACCGGTGATCTTGGCGACCACGTTCTTCATGTCCCAGGGGGCAAGGAACTGCCCCTTCTTGACATTGATGACCTTGCCCGTCCTTGCGGCGGCGACCAGCATATCTGTCTGGCGCGACAGGAAAGCCGGTATCTGCAGCACATCGACATGCGGCGCAACGATCGCGCACTGTTCCTCGGTGTGAACATCGGTCAGCACGGGAAGCGAGAATTCCTTGCGCAATTCGTCGAAGACCGGAAGTGCGGCGTCCATGCCGGCGCCTCGCGTCGCCGACAGCGAAGTGCGGTTGGCCTTGTCGTAGCTCGTCTTGTAGACGAGGCCGATGCCGAGCCTGCCGGTCAGTTCCTTCAGCGTACCGGCCATGTCGAAGGCGTGCTGGCGCGATTCGAACTGGCATGGACCGGCGATCAGCGCCAGGGGTGCCGCATTGTCGAAGACGACATTGCCGACGGTTACCGACGAATTGGGCGCCAGGGGGTTGTTCATTGTATCTCCCGAAAGATGAAAGCCGCGCCCTGCCCGGATGCCGGCCGCACGATGATGTCATTGCCCGACATATCGTGCTGGATGGCATTGGCCGCAAGCAGGCTTGCGGCGGCGCCAATGTCACGGATCGAAAATATCACGGCCGCGAAGCGCAATTCCGATGGCACCCCGGCCGGTATTCCAAAGCGCGCCGTGAAAGAGGCGGCGTCCAGCACGGTCAAGACCACATTCGGCAGATGAAAAGCGCCGCCTTGCGCATCGGCGGACGGGTCGTTGACCGCCACTGAAATCAGCCGGTGCTGCTCGGCGGGAGCGCCGCTGATTGCAATCACCTCGACAATTCCGTCGACGCCATTGGGGTGAGCCTGCAATGCTGCACGGTCCACTTTCGGCGCATTGATGCGCTGGCAGGCAAAAAGAAATGCGTCCGTTTGGCCATGAGCCGCAGCAAAGGCGAGTTTGAACGACGCCGTGTCGCTTTTCCCCGCCGTGTCGGTGAAGGCTCGCGAGAACCTCAGCGTGTCTCCCGCCGACAGGCCGGCTTCGACATAGCGTTCATGGTCGCCATCGGCATTGTCCGTGCCAAGAACCACCGCGGAAAATCCCTCATCGCCACGACTTTCGCGATAAAGGCAGTCGCGCGCGACAAAGACATTGCCCTCGGCGCAGGCCCTCGCCGCCGCTTGCCGATCACCGATCGCGAGCGGCTCCAGATAGGTGCCGTCGGCGAAGAAGACACAGCAATTTTCCGTACCGAACGGATGGATGCCTGCCGGCGCAACGACGAAGCCAAGTGCGTTGAGCCGGGCGCGCGCCGCATCGAGGCTCTGCGTCGGCAGAACCAGATGATCGAGCGGATGAATGCCTGATGAGGTCATGGAAGCGCGATGTGCATCATTCGGAAGATCGGTTCAAGACTTGATCGCCGGCGGCGGCATCGCGTGGACTTTGCCTTTGGCGTCGCGCTGGCCGAATTGAGGGCCTGGCGGAAGGCCAATAACCTTCCCGGCGGCCTTCACGTGCTGCCCGGCTACTTCATGGGGCGCCGCGAACGGCACCTTCTGGAGCAAGCGCTGGATCAGCTTCCGGCCACGACATCGGCGGAATAGCGCAGTTCGCGCATTGGTTTGACCTTGCTGGTGGTCTGCGCATAGAGCGGGTGCGCCTTGTAGGCGGCCAGCGCCGCATCATCGGCGAATTCCGCGTAGACAACGACATCGACTTCATCCGACAGCGGGTCGACCTTGGTGTTCAACGTGACCTCGAAGAGGCTGGAATGAGGAATATCGCCAAGCGCCAGCAGACCCGTGCGAACTGCTTCCACATCTTCCTTGCGCCCTGCGCTGAAGAAAACGATATGCCGGATCAATCCCGCCTCCTCGATCTGAATGTCGGGGTCTTTTGTGACGGCGGTCTCTTCGCGTCAACCGGTCATGGCGCCACGCGTCCTTGCGACGCGCCTCGACCGATGCTGGACCTCAGCTGCCCAATTTGAAGGGGATGTCTAGGTCTTGCCGGTGACGTAGCGGACCGCATGGGAAACCTCCCTGACCGTGACGTCGAGATACCGGCCCTGATTGTAGAGGCCATCCCAGATCAGGAAGAACGCGATGGCGGCAATGACAATTACATAACGCATGGCTAAAGCTATCGCACCAGCGCTGCTGCTGCCATAGGGGTTTTTGATTTCGGGCTGCAGCAACCTTACACAAGGCGTCGGATGCCGGCGCCGCGTGGCACAGTTCAGCTCTCGGCATGCCTCTTGAAGTTCCCCCTCATGACGTGGAAGATTGTGGCAGGCATTCACTGGAAGCGCTGAAGCTCTGGCCAAAAGGGGTGTGCGCTTTGTTCGAGCCCGCCTGTCGCCGGATTCGCAAGCTGCCGGTCGAGGCAAGGCGTTCGAACCCGGCGGATGATCCAAGAGAACCGTGGCTCGGCAATTGCACCGACACCACGGAGATCCAGGGGCATGGAATGGGACACGGGGAACATCACGGCATAGCGCCGGGCGACGCGGTCAGGCTCGATGAATTCAACTTCGCCGAGATCGTCAAGGGACTGCCGGCCAAGGCGCGCATGGTACTGTCGGCGGCCATGAACTTGCCGCGCGGTTCGCTGAAGGTCAGAATGCCGGACGGCCGCGCCGTTCTCGTCGGCGGCAAGGCGCCGGGTCCCGACGCCGAACTCGTGCTCAAGAACTGGCGCTTGCCGGGCCGCGCCTTTTCGGGCGGCACGATCGGCGTTGCCGAATCCTATATGGACGGCGATTGGGAAAGCCCTGACGTCACCAGCTTCCTCGAACTGTTCGTGGTCAATTCGGCGATTGGCGAACGCGTCGCGGGCGGCGCCAACTGGCTCATCAACACGGTCCAGCGCATCCGCCACTGGTTCAACGAGAACACACGCACGGGGTCGAAGCGCAATATTTCGGCGCATTACGATCTCGGCAACGCCTTCTATAATGAATGGCTCGACCCGAGCATGACCTATTCCTCGGCGCTTTATGCCAATGGCGCCGATGATCTCGAGAGCGCCCAGGCCGCCAAGTACAGGGCGCTGGCCAGGGATACGGGTATCGGCGGAAAGGATCATGTGCTGGAGATAGGCTGCGGCTGGGGCGGCTTTGCCGAATTCGCGGCACGCGAAATCGGCTGCCGGGTTACCGGATTGACCATCAGCCGCGAGCAGCATGACTTCGCCAAGGCGCGCATCGCCAGGGCCGGGCTGACGGACAAGGTCGACATCAAGTTGCAGGATTACCGCGACGAAACCGGCACCTACGATCGCATCGCCTCGATCGAGATGTTCGAAGCGGTCGGCGAGAAATACTGGCCGGTATTCTTCTCCAAGATGAAGACCTGCCTGAAGCCTGGCGGCACTGCGGGCCTCCAGATCATCACCATCAACGAAGCCGCCTACGACACCTATCGCGCCAGGCCGGATTTCATCCAGCGCTACGTCTTCCCGGGCGGCATGCTGCCAACGCCGTCCATCTTGAAGTCGCTTGGCGCCACGCATGGCCTTGCCCATTTACGCGAACACGTTTTCCCCGAGGACTATGCCCGCACGCTTGCAGAATGGCGCCAGCGCTTCCGGGAGTCGTGGGAGAAGATCGTGCCGCTCGGCTTCGACGATCGTTTCAAGAAGCTATGGGAATTCTACCTGCATTACTGCGAGGCCGGTTTCCGCACCAGCTATATCGACGTGCGCCAGGTGGTCTACAAGGCGTAGGCTGGGCACGCACGTCGACTTCCTTGCCAATGCGAATATCTGGCATGATCTCGACATCGCCCTTTTGAAGCATTGGCTTCGTGGCTGACTAGGGGCCTGGAGATGCGGCCAAGACTGACCGCATCCGGCTTTGACGGCCTTATCCGAGAAGGATGCGGTATCTGGCAAAACCAGCTTCACCCTCGCCGGCCGGCTCGATCTTCAGCGACTTCACATCGGCAATGAAGTCCTTTGCCTTGACACCTGTTTCGAAGACGACGCTGGTTCCCGGCAACGGCGCGAACGACCAGTTGCCATCCGCCGAGGGGTTGATGGTGCCTTGGCTGACGACGTAGCGGACGATGACGTCGCGGTTGGTGTCCGGCGCCTCGTAGATGATCTTCGAGGCATTGATGTCGGGAAAATTGCCGCCGCCGCCGGCACGGTAGTTGTTGGTCGCAACGACGAATTTCGCGACTGGATCAATTGGCTTGCCGTCGAATTTCAGGTCGACAATGCGATTGGAACCGGCATTGGCGATCCCGCCCTTGGCATCGTATTTCGGCGGCTGCGACAAGTCGATCCTGTAGCTGACACCGTCGATCACGTCGAAATTGTAGGATGGGAATTCGGTGTCGATCAGCGGCTGGTCGGCCTTCCCTGCCTCGATCTTCTTGAAGATGCCGGCCGACATCTCCAGCCATTCCTTCACCTGCGCACCAGTGATCTCAACCGCGCGAACCGTGTTCGGATAGAGATAGAGGTCGGCGACGTTCTTGATTGCGATATCGCCCACCGGCACGTCGGTGTAGTAGTCGGCGCCGCTGCGCCCGCCGGCCTTGAAGGGCGCCGCCGCCGACAACATCGGCACGTCCTTCCACTGGGTGCTCTTCAGGATATCCTTGAGATACCAGCTCTGCGCCTGGTTGACGATTTGCACCGACGGATCATCGGCCACCAGCGCGAAATAGGAATAGAGTGGAGCCGAGGTCTTGCCGACAGGGCGGCGCACATAGGCGAGCGTCGCCTCGTGGTCCTGCTCGAGAGCGGCGATGATGCGCTTGTCGTCCGGGACAGTCGGCTTGTTCTTGTTGTCGACCCGCTCGAAGATCGGCCGTGCCTCCGATGTCGCCGAGACCACTTTCCACTTCGACCCGTCGCGTTCCAGCATCAGGTCGATCAGGCCCATATGCGAGCCCCAGAAACCGCCCATGACGGCGGGCTTGCCCTGCAGCGTCCCCTTCTGGGCGTCAACGCCCTCGAGCGCCTGGAAATCCTTCTTGCCGGGGAAGACCAGGTGCTGGTGGCCGGTGAAGACCGCGTCGATGCCTTCGACACCGGCGACGAAGAACGAGGCGTTCTCCATCATGTCGCCCTGCTTGACGTCGATGCCGGAATGCGAGAGCGCGATGACGATATCGGCGCCCTCCTCCTTCATCTGCGGCACCCAGGCCTTCGCCGCCTCGACGATGTCGCGCGTCTTGACGTTGCCTTCGAGATTCTTGAGGTCCCAGACCATGATCTGCGGCGGTACGAAGCCGATGATGCCGATCCTGATCGGCTGCTCCGCGCCTGACCCGTCCTTGATCTTCTTGTCCAGGATTATGTAGGGCTTAAGGTAGAGCTTGTCGTCGCGTGGGTTGGCGGCAAGCACGGTGCCCCGGATCAGATTGGCGCAGACAAACGGGAAATTGGCGCCGGCCAGCACCTTGTCCAGAAAAGACAGGCCGTAGTTGAACTCGTGGTTGCCAAGTGTCGAACACTCGTAGCCGAGCAGGTTCATGCCTTTCATGATCGGATGGAGATCGCCCTCCTTCAGCCCCTTCTCATAGGCGATGTAGTCGCCCATCGGGTTGCCCTGCAAAAGGTCGCCATTGTCGATCAGCATCGAATTGGCGGCTTCCTTGCGCACCGCATCGATCAGCGACGCCGTGCGCGACAGGCCCATCGTGTCATTGGCTTTGTCGGCGTAGTAATCATAGGGCAGCACGTTCACATGGATATCGGTGGTTTCCATGATTCTCAGATGCGCCTGGTTGGCCTGCGCACGGGCGGAGAAGGGATGAAGCATGATTAGCGCCCCTGTGACGGCGGCCCCCGCAAGGAGACCACGGCGAGAGACGGGATGGAGCAGTTGCGACATGGTTTCTCCTTCTTCGACGACCTGACAAGCCCTGCCCCGAAGCGAACTTCGCGCCGAAATCGGCTCAAGTCCACTCAAGAAGTCGCACGCATCGGCACGCCAATCCATCAGCAACAGATGACGGCCAGATGAAAAGCGCGGTGAAGAAAGTCAGCTCTTGTCGTCGTCACCCTGTGTGATCAGCCGGGCGCTGCGCTGGCCTGTGACGTATATCCATAGCCAGCTCAGCGAAACCGCAAGCCGGTTGCGGAAACCGATCAGGAAATAGATATGGGCGATGCCCCACAGCCACCAGGCGAGCCAGCCGGTCAGCTTGATCCAGCCGAAATCGATCGCGGCGGCGCGCTTGCCAATCGTCGCCAGATCACCGGCATGCTTGTAGTGGAAAGGCCGCGGGCTCGTATCGCCGGCAAGCCTGGTCCTGACGGTCGCGGCAACATGCCGTCCCTCCTGCTTGGCGGAAGGCGCCACGCCGGGCACCGGCCGTCCGTCGGGCCGCAGCACAAGTGCTGCGTCGCCGATGACAAAAATTTCCGGGCTTCCGGGCACGCTGAGATCAGGCTCGACCAATACCCTGCCGGCCCGGTCCGCCTTCGCTCCCAGCCATTCGGCGGCTGGCGAAGCGGCAACCCCGGCTGCCCACAGGATCGTGCGGGCCGGCAGAACCGTGTCGCCAAAAACCACGCCTTCGGCATCGCAGCGCGTAACGGCCCGGCCAAGTTCGACCACAACACCAAGCCGTTCCAGCGCCTTCCCGGCATAATCGGAGAGCTTCGGCGCGAAATTGGCCAGAATGCGGTCGCCGGCCTCGATCAGCACCACGCGCGTCTGGCGCGTATCGATGTTGCGGAATTCGCCGCGCAGCGTGTCATGTGCCAGTTCGGCAATGGTTCCGGCGAGTTCGACGCCGGTCGGCCCGCCGCCGACGATGGCAATGGTCAGCAGCGCCTGGCGCCTTGCGGGGTCGGGTTCCCGCTCCGCCTGCTCGAAGGCCAGAAGGATGCGGCGCCGAATGGTGGTGGCGTCCTCCAACGTCTTTAGGCCCGGCGCGAAAGGCTCCCATTCGTCATGGCCGAAATAGGCATGGCGTGCCCCGGTGGCGAGCACCAGCGTATCGTAAGTGACGGCGCTGCCGTCCTCCAGCAAAACACGTCTGCCGGTCCGGTCGACCCCCGTGACATTGGCCAGCAGCGTGGTCGCATCCTTGCGCTTGCGCAGGAGATGGCGGATCGGCCAGGCCACCTCCGAGGTCGCCAGCGCCGTGGTTGCCACCTGATAGAGCAGCGGCTGAAACAGATGATGGTTGCGCTTGTCGATCATGGTGATGCGCACCGGCACGCCAGCCAGAGCGCGGGTGAATTCGAGGCCGCCGAACCCGGCACCGACGACGACGACATGATGTCTGGCATCGCTCATTTCATTCACCCTTGATGGGCAAAATTGCCTGGCTAGATGTAGGTGGTTTTGTGCAATGCAACAATGGCGGGACAGTGTGCGAGACTCGTCGTTCCATGTCGTGAATGCACATGTTGTATCGTATCGCGAGGTATAGCGTCATCGAACACGAGATGAGGTGAAGCATGGCTAAAGATCATGACGAACAGGGTCCGGCACAGTATGCCTCGTCGCCCTGCTTCATGCATGAACTCGATCCCGCGTTCCAAGCACCGCTCAGCGACTGGACCGACGTCAGACGCTGGCGCAAGGCCGAGCGTGAACGCCTGATCGCGGCACGCCTTGCCGTTTCCGCCGATGCGCGAACGGCAATGTCGCAACGCATTGCGGAAGGCCTCGACGCCGTGATCGGTGGCATGGCAGGCCTGATGGTCAGCCTCTACTGGCCGTTTCGCGGCGAGCCGGATTTGCGGCCATGGATGGCGTCGATCAACGCGCACGGCGGCCGCACCGCGTTGCCCGTCGTCGTCGAAAAGGGTCAGCCGTTGATCTTTCGCGCCTACAAACCGGGCGACCGCCTGGAAAAAGGTGTCTGGAACATACCGATCCCGGCCGAAGGCGATCCAGTGCTGCCGGACATCGTCATCTCACCCATTGTCGGCATTGATCCCGCAAGCTATCGGCTGGGCTATGGCGGCGGCTTCTTCGACCGCACGCTGGCCGCCATGTCGTTCAAGCCATTGGTCATCGGCGTCGGCTACGAATTGCAGCGCATCGCCACCATCTATCCGCAGTGGCACGACATCCCCATGGACCGGATCGTGACGGAGGCTGCCACGGCGTAAGTTGGAGCCGGTTTCGAAGCTCGTTCATGAAAGAGGTTTCGGACGGGCGCTAGGCCATTTCCGGCTTCAGCCCCATGGCCGTCCGGTCGACGATTTCGCGCAAGGCGAAGGACGAGTTGATCTTCGTTACATGCGGCATCGCCGACAGCCATTCCTTGTGAATGCGCTCATAGTCGACGAGATCCTTGGCCGCGACCCTCAGGATATAGTCGTACTCGCCCGACATCAGGTGGCACGACAGCACATTCGGACAGCGTTTGATCGCCGCCTCGAAGTCCGACAGCGTCTTCTCGAACTGGCCGGACAGGGATATGTGGACGATTGCAGTCATCTGGTGGCCAAGGGCTGCGTTGGAAAGCCGGGCGTGATAACCGCGGATGGTTCCGGATTTTTCCAGATTGTCGAGCCGGCGCGAGCAGGCCGACTGCGACAGGCCGACCTTTTCGGCAAGGGCTGCGTTCGGCATCCGGCCATCCTTCTGCAATGTCTCCAGAATGGCGATATCAATCCTGTCGAGCGGCATTCTTCGTGATTCCTGCGAATATCAGTGTATTTTGCGCAACGATTATCGAAGGACGCGCTCTCCTGCAAGCGCATTCGCAAACACCTGCGCGCCGATTCATGGTTCACTGAAGCAATACAGGGAGTGAGCCCCAGAGGGCCCGGATCAGGAGAAGAAAATGCGCGTCGGATGCCCCAAGGAAATCAAGAATCACGAATACCGTGTCGGCCTCACGCCGGGCTCGGTCCGCGAATATGTCGCCCATGGCCATGAAGTATTGGTCGAAGCCGGCGCAGGCGCCGGCATCGGCGCCGATGACAACGCCTATCGCGCCGCCGGCGCCACCATTGCCAAGACGGCAGCCGACGTGTTCGCCAAGTCGGACATGATCGTCAAGGTCAAGGAACCGCAGCCCAGTGAATGGGCGCAGCTGCGCGAAGGCCAGATCCTGTACACCTATCTCCACCTGGCCCCGGATCCGGAGCAGACCAAGGGCCTGCTCGCTTCGGGCGTGACGGCAATCGCTTACGAAACCGTGACCGACGATCGTGGCGGGCTGCCGCTGCTGGCGCCGATGTCGGAAGTCGCCGGCCGCCTGTCGATCCAGGCCGGCGCCACGGCGTTGCAGAAGGCCAATGGCGGCCGCGGCGTGCTGCTTGGCGGCGTACCCGGCGTGCTGCCAGGCAAGGTCACCGTGCTCGGCGGTGGCGTCGTTGGCCTCCACGCGGCCCGCATGGCCGCCGGCCTTGGCGCCGACGTGACCATCATCGACCGCTCGATCCCGCGGCTGCGCCAGCTCGACGACCTCTTCGCCGGCCGGGTCCACACCCGTTACTCGACAGTCGAGGCGCTCGAGGAAGAATGTTTCTCGGCCGACATCGTCGTCGGCGCCGTGCTCATCCCGGGCGCTGCCGCACCGAAGCTCGTCACCCGCGAAATGCTGTCCGGCATGAAGAAGGGCTCGGTATTGGTCGATGTCGCCATCGACCAGGGCGGATGCTTCGAGACCTCGCACGCGACCACCCATGCCGAGCCGACCTACGAAGTCGACGGCGTCATCCACTACTGCGTCGCCAACATGCCAGGTGCCGTGCCGGTCACTTCCGCCCATGCGCTGAACAACGCGACGCTGCATTACGGCCTGCAGCTCGCCGACAAGGGCCTGAAGGCCCTGGTCGACGACCATCACCTGCGCAACGGTCTCAACGTCCACAAGGGCAAGATCACCAACCGCGCGGTCGCCGAAGCGCTCGGCTATGAACTGGTCGAGCCGAAAGCAGTGCTAGCGGCCTAATACACCCAGAAAAAGTCAACTTATACTCTTGCCCGCCGGTTTGCTCCGGCGGGCTTTTTCTTTGGCGATGATGCGCCAAATCTGCTTCCCAGAAGATCCATTGAAGCACGTGCCGTAAGGGCACTTCGCCCCCCATTGTTGCATTTTTGTCATACCTGTATTGGCCATCTCCCTGCTAGAAACATCTTGGGCTTATTAATTAGGGGTACGGGCTATGTTTGTTCGCGTTTCAGCGAAATCTATTCTTCTCGGTGCGGTTTCGGCGGCGGCACTTATGTCAGCCGCGCATGCGGCCGACGTCGTGCAGCCGGTGGAAGCATCCGGTTTTAACTGGAGCGGAGCTTATGTCGGCATCGGTGGCGGGTTCGGCGCAAACGTGCACAAGTTCAGTGTCGCTCCAGTGTTCGAGCTCAACGGCGTCGGTGGGAATGGCGTATTCGGTGAGCTGACCGCTGGCTACGACTATATGGTCAACGAACGCTTCCTCCTCGGCGGCTTTATCGATGCCAATTTCGGGAATATCGGCCCGTCGATCAGCGTCCCAGGCGTCGACATCGACCTGACCAATTCCTACGGTTTCGACGTCGGCCTGCGCGCTGGCTATCTCCTCAATCCCAGCACGCTCGGCTACGTGCTCGGCGGCTACAGCTGGCAGCATTTCAAGCTTGATGGATCGGGCGGTGCTGATGGGTTGAACTTTACAGAAAACCGCAGCGGCTACGTGCTCGGCGTCGGCGTGGAAACCGTGCTGCGCGGCAACTGGACGCTGAAGACCGAATACCGGTACGCGAACTTTGGCGACAAGTCGCTGATCGATCTGGGTGGCGCTTCGTTGAACGGGGAACCGTCCTCCCACACCTTCCATATCGCCGCGAACTATCGCTTCGGTGCGCAGAACGGTGGCGGCGCTTCATTTGCTGCCCCGGCCTACAACTGGACCGGTTTCTATGCGGGTGGCGCGCTCGGAGCCGGCACGGCGGTCCACGACTTGGGCGTCGACCTTGGTGGCGGCACTCTCGATGTCAACGGCATTGGCAGCGAAGGCGTGTTTGGCGAGTTGAGCGCGGGCTACGACTACGATTTCGGCACTTGGGTCGCCGGCGTGCAAATCGACGGTCGCTATTCTGGAATTCGATCGAAACTCGACATTTTCGGCACTTCCGTCAAACTCGATTCCGACTACGGCTTCGATGCTTTGGCCCGCGTCGGCGCCAAGGTCAACGAGTCGACCTTGGCCTACGTAATCGGCGGCTACAGCTACCAGCATTTCGACCTCAAGGCATCAGATCCGATCGGCGACATCATCGATTGGGGCAAGAGCGGCTTCACGATCGGTGGCGGCCTGGAAACCGCAGTCACCAGCAACATGACCGTCGGTCTCGAATACCGTTACTCGCAGTTTGGCAAGAAGGATTTCTCGTCCGAATTCGGTGCGCCGGATGGCACGCTGACCGACAAGGCCTCGTTCCAGACCGTTCGCATCGGCGCGAAGTACAAGTTCAACTAAGCCCCTCCAGGCAAACAGTCGAAGCCCGTCGGCATGCCGGCGGGCTTTTCTTTGCGGCGATGACTTGGGCTGAACGCAGGCAACAAAAAAGCGGAGCCAAGGCCCTGCTTCCTCGATATCGAGATTGCCGCCGGTTCATCCGCGGTCGGCCAATCGATCGACAATCTCTTTCTAGCGCGTCCATGCGACAGCAGTGCGACAGAAGCTTTCTGCCGCCAATCCTGGACCTCATGCGCGCTCTATGCGGCACTGGTAACAATTGTTGCGCGCCGAGCGGACATGCACATAGGCAATGTCTTCACGCTCGAACAAGGTTTCTGCCCGCGTCACAATAGCGTCGGTTGGAATGATGCCGCCGCTGCCGTAGACGATACGATCATCGCTGCCATAGCCGCGCACGATATAGTCCGGGCTGTCGAGAATCTCCGGCGGTAGCCTAGCCCCGACGGCACGCTCGCATTCCTGGGCATGCAGGAAGATCGGCCCCGTTTCGGCATAGGGCTGAGGGTTCGGAAACGGACGGTAGGCGAGGATGAGGTAGACATCGCCGGCGGCGATATTCCTGAGGCAATGCCGGCAAGGCATGCCGTCACCGTCAGAGATTTTCCGCTCGGGCGGCCGGCCATAGGCATCGGGGCCGCCGCGCTGCAAGGCCCTTACATTTTCGGTCGGCAGAGCTGTGAACTGGATGGTCATGGCAATATCTCCGGTGCTGTCGACCGGAAATTACGTGCTCGCGACAGGGCTTCCCACCCGATTCCCGCCAACCATCCGGGAGCCGATCCGACTTGGGGATCGGTCCCCGTCGACCTTCGATAGGGATCACCAGCATCGTCAAGCCGGCTAATCAATTCGACAACTCCTTGACGAAATCGTCGAAGCGGCGGTCAGATTCCAGCTGGAGTTACGGCCGCATCACGCTGGCCGAGCGCTCGGCGAAAGGCAGAGGATGCACGACTTCCTTCTTCTGTGCGACCGGCTTGAAACCGAGCTTCTGGTAGAGCGGCAGGGCTGCGGGGTGGTCGAGCGTGCAGGTCTGCACCGTCACCCTTTTCGGCCCGTACGACCATGCTGCCGCGATCGCCGAGCCAAGGAACCAGCGGCCGATGCCTTGCCCGGTGGCGTGTTCCATCATGCCAAAATAAGCGAGTTCGACTTCCTCCGGCAGATGCGGCTTGAGGTCGAAGAAGCCTGCCGGCGAACCGTCGAGGTAGAGCACCCTGATGTCGCGATCCTCGCGGTGGATTCCGGCCGACAGCTCATCATCATTCAGCCTCAGAACATTCACCCAGTGCCATTTGCGCCCCACCCGGTCCATCAGGTAGCGGTAGAAATGCAAGGGTATGTCCCTGGTCTTCAGCAATGCGACCTGGCGGTTGTAGGGCACTGGTGGCGAGGCGGCGGGTGGAGCATGCATTTCGAGAAAAGTCACGGTGACTTCAATATCCTGCAGCACGCCGTTTTCCATCAATTCATTCCTTGCCGGCGGGGCCGGTCACGACCGGCGTATCGGACAGCCCGCCCCACTCGGTCCATGAGCCGTCATAAAGCCTGTTGTCGGTATGGCCAAGCGTCTCAAGCGCCAGCGTGACCACCGCGGCGGTGACGCCGGAACCGCAGGATGTAACGACGGGTTTGGACAGGTCGATACCGGCGTCCTCCATCACCTTGCGCAAACGGTCGTTCGGCAGCAGCGTGCCGTTTTCGGAAAGCGCCGAATAGGGGATATTGCGTGCGCCTGGCATGTGACCGGAGCGAATGCCGGCACGGGGCTCGGGTTCGGCGCCGGTAAAGCGGCCCGGCCCGCGGGCGTCGGCAATCTGGCTTGCCTTCGTATCGACGATCCGGCGCATGTCGGCCAGACCGACGACGCGACCGGCGTCGAAATCGGCATGAAAGACGCTTGGCGCGATCTTGGTCGGCTCGGCCGTTACCGGCCGGCCGGACGCCTTCCAGCCGTCAAAGCCGCCGTCCAGAATATAGGTCTGGAAAACGCCCATGATGCGGAACATCCACCATGCCCGGGGTGCGGAGAAGAAACCCGGGCCATCATAGACGACGATGGTGTCATCGGCCGAAACGCCCATCGCGCCGACATACTGGGCAAAATGCCGCGGCGATGCGAGCGTATGCGGCAAGGCGGCGTCTGGATCCGAAACGGCATCCTGGTCCAGGAAACGGGCGCCTGGAATATGGGCTGCATCATACTCGGCGCGCGCGTCACGTTTTTGTGCCGGCAGATACCAGGAGGCGTCTATGATCGTCAGGCCCGGCTGACCCAGGCGCTCCTGCAGCCAGTCCGCATCGACGGTGAAAGGACTGTCTTCGGCCATTTTGTTTCTCTCTATTCCGGTTCAGGCAAAGTTTGTCGTATCAGGCCGCCGGCATCGGACCAAAGCGGATGCGGAAGCGCCTGTTCTCCCGACCTTTCTTCTCGATCTTGCCGATGTGGATTTCGCCGATTTCGCCGGTGCTCTTCACATGGGTGCCGCCGCAGGGTTGGCTGTCCACCGAGGCGCTTTCGCCGATGCAGACCAGGCGGATCTTCCCCGTGCCAACGGGCGGTCGGACATTCTTGGATTTCACCAGGCCGGGATTCGCGGCCAATTCCTCGTCGCTGATCAACCTGGTGAAAATCGGATGATCAGCCCGCACCAGATCCATCAGGCTCGCCGTCACCTCCTCCTTGCTGAAGCTGGCGTCGGGAATGTCGAAATCGACACGGCTGTCGTCCTCGGAAACCGCCGCACCGGTGATCGGGAACGGACAGACGACGGTGAGCAGGTGGCAGGCAGCGTGCATGCGCATCAGAAGATGCCGACGCTCCCAGTCGATCGCCAGGTTCACCCGCTCGCCGATCTGCGGCGTGGCCTGCTCCGGTGCCGGGACATGGATGATCTCGTCCTTGGTCTCGCCGGTGATCGTGGCGGCGATCGCGATGCGGCTACCATCGGCGCGTTCGAGATAACCGGAATCGCCCGGTTGACCGCCCGAGGTGGCATAAAAGATGGTCCGCTCGAGGATGATGCCGCCGCGCTCATTGATGGCGACGACCGTGGCGTCAGCCGTCCTGAGATAGGCGTCGTCGCGAAACAGCGCTTCTGTCTTGTGCGCCATCATGCGACCTTTTCGAACGGCACCGAAATCTTGCTCTGCAGTTCCATCCAGCCCGGCACCGGCAGCTGCTTGTCGCGCAGGAATTCCGGGTTGAACAATTTCGACTGATAACGCGTGCCGTAGTCACAAAGGATCGTCACGATGGTGTGGCCCGGGCCCAATTCCCTGGCCAGCCGCATGGCGCCGGCAATGTTGATGCCGGTCGAGCCGCCCACACACAGGCCTTCTTCCTGGATCAGATCGAAGACGATCGGCAGCGCGTCCTCATCCTTGACCTGGTAGGAGAAGTCAGGCGTGAAGCCTTCGAGATTGGCGGTGATGCGCCCCTGCCCGATGCCTTCGGTTATCGAACTGCCTTCGGATTTCAGCTCACCGCTGGTGTAGAAACTGTAGAGGGCGGCGCCGAGTGGGTCGGCGAGCGCAATCTTGACGTTCCTGCTCTTGGCCCTCAAACCGAGCCCGACACCGGCCAGCGTACCGCCCGACCCCACCGCCGAGACAAAACCGTCGACCTTGCCGCCGGTCTGGGCCCAGATTTCCTCGGCCGTGGTGCGGATATGGCCATCGCGGTTGGCGACATTGTCGAACTGGTTGGCCCAGATGGCGCCGTTCGACTCGGTTCTCGCCATCTGCTCGGCCAGCCGCCCCGACAGCTTCACGTAGTTGTTGGGGTTCTTGTAAGGCACGGCAGGCACTTCGATCAATTCGGCGCCGAGCAGCCTGATCGTGTCCTTCTTTTCCTGGCTTTGCGTATCCGGGATGACGATGACGGTGCGATAGCCGAGCGCCTTGGCGACGAGCGTCAACCCAATACCAGTGTTGCCGGCTGTCCCCTCGACGATGACACCGCCCGGCTTCAACAGGCCGCGTTGTTCGGCGTCGCGGATGATGAACAGGCCGGCGCGATCCTTGACCGACTGGCCCGGATTCATGAACTCGGCCTTGCCCAGGATCTCGCAGCCGGTCTCTTCGGAAGCTTTATTGAGGCGGATCAGAGGCGTGTTGCCGATCGCGTCGATCACAGAACGGGGCATTCAGGATTCCTTGTGTACGTGCGCCGAAACCCTAGAAACCCAACGCTGCGGTTTCAAGGCAAGAATTCGTCTGGTCCAGTCGCATTTCCGGCGCTGCGGTGTATGGATGTCGCTGGGGACCGGATGGACACAGGACAGTTCATTTGCACCCGGCGTCGAGAAGCACTCTTTTCATTCGATTTCTTCGCCGCTAGAGCAAGGCACCAACAACTCGGCAGGGCGCAGCATGACACTCTATCGGGCCGATCCGAAACACGGCGTCGCCTGGGTCACGGGCGGCAGCAGCGGTATCGGCCGCTCGCTGGCCAGGGATCTGGCGTCACAAGGCTATGCGGTGGCGGTGACGGCGCTGGACGACGATCCGATCGACACGCTCATCGTCGAGACCGCGCAGATGCCGGGCAAGGTCGTGTCCTTTCCCTGCGACGTCACCGACGAGCCGCGCATGGCGAGAACTGTCGCCGCGATCGAGAAGGACCTCGGGCCGATCGTGCTCGCCATATTCAATGCCGGAAATTACATCCCGACACCCGGAGAGTCCCTCGTCGTCAAGGACTTCCGCCGCTCCTTCGAGGTCAACTATTTCGGCATCATCAATGGGCTGGTGCCGGTCGTCGAGTATATGCGGGTGCGCGCGCGTGGCCATGTCGTCCTTGTCGGCTCGGTGACCGCCTATTTCGGCTGGCCGACCACTGCGGCCTATGGCGGCACCAAGGCGGCGATCAACATTCTGGCCGAGTCGCTGAAATATGATTTCGACAAGATGAACATCCGCGTCCAGGTGATAAACCCCGGTTTCGTCGACACGCCATTGACCGAAAAGAACATGCTGCCGATGCCGGGCCTGATGCCGGTCGGCCGCGCGACGCGCCGCATGGTGAAGGGAATCAAGTCCGGCCGCTTCGAAGTCACCTTCCCGTACCGGACGAGCTGGCCGCTGAAATTTCTCGGCATGCTGCCAAGGCCGCTATGCAGATGGGTGATCACCCTGACGACCAGTTGGAAGGCACGGCCACTGCATTACGAGCGCAAACCGCCGAACCAATAGATGCCCACAGGATTGGTGGCATGGCTGCCTGAACGGCCGTTGCCTGTTCATGGCCATAGTTTGAATATTGTTGCGTGGAGTCTGCGATGGGGCGACGGATCGTGCTTGCTGTGCTGGGCCTGATCGCCGTCCTTGCACTGGCCTTCCTATTGGGTCCACGCGTACCCGTCGACACCACGATCCGTTTCGATCCTTCCGTCATCGGCGACGACCCACAGGCTTATGTGGCAAAGGTGGAAGCCGCCGTGCCCGGTATCCGCGACGGGCTGGAAAAGGAGATCGTCTGGGCGAACCCGATGGTGCACGCCAAGACGCCGCTGTCGATCGTCTACATCCACGGCTTTTCCGCATCGAAGGGCGAGGTCCGGCCCTTGCCCGACGACGTTGCCGACCAGCTCGACGCCAACCTGTTCTACACCCGCCTCACCGGTCACGGGCAGGACGGCGATGCGATGACGCAAGGCAGCGTCAATGCCTGGATCAACGACTATGAAGAGGCGCTCGCCATCGGCCGGGCCATCGGCGACAAGGTGGTCGTCATCTCGACATCGACCGGCGGCTCGCTGGCGGCCTGGGCCGCAACGCAGCCCGGAGCTTCGGACGGAGTAGCGGCCATTGCATTCATTTCGCCCAATTTCGGCGTGAAGGCATCCGGCGCCGAAATCCTGACCATGCCATGGGGCAAGCAGATCGCCGAACTCGTCGCCGGCAAGGAACGCAGCTTCGTGCCGCGCAACGCGCTGCACGAGAAGTTCTGGACCAGCCGATATCCGATCGCCGCGACAATGCCGATGCAGGCCCTGACGGAGCTTGCCTATGGCGCGCCCGTGGAGAAGGCGACCATCCCGGCTTTGTTGATCTTCTCGGATTTGGACAGAGTGGTGCGGCCCGACCGGACCCGCGAAATCGCCTCACGCTGGGGTGGAGCGCATGAGCTGGTCCCCATCGAAAGCACTGGCGATCCCGACAATCATGTCATCGCCGGCGACGCGTTGTCGCCATCCACCACGGCATTCCTGGCGCAACGGATTGCCGTCTGGATCGCAGCGGTGGCGAAGTAGACTTCAAGACGAAAAGGGCTGATGAAGCATTGCTTCATCAGCCCTTTTCTTCGCTTAGTCAGTCACCAGCCAACCGCCCGGATTGGCCGACCGCCATGAGACGTATCAAGCAGCCCGTGCCGCCGGACGCTTGCCGCCGAAGCGGCGTTTGTTGTTGCCCTTGAAGGGTTTTGCACCTTCCGGCTTACGCTCACCGGCAAACGCCGGCTTGTCGCCGAAGCGCTTCTTGCCGAAGCCGTGGTTCTGCTTCTTTTCGCCGCCCGGCCGCCGGCCGTCGCGACGACCATTACGGTCGCTGCGATCGTTGGCGGGTTCGAAGCGCTCGTTCTTTTCCGCCGGATTGCGTGCCGGATCGGGGCTGCCGAGATGGTCGGCAACGATTGGCAGCTTGGTGCGGATGATCCGCTCGACCTGACGCAGCTTGCTGTTCTCCGAAGGATCGCAAAGCGTGATCGCGATGCCATCCATGCCGTTGCGACCGGTGCGGCCGATGCGGTGGACGTAGCTTTCGGCCTCGTCCGGCAGGTCGAAATTCACGACATGGCTGATGCCGGGCACGTCGATACCGCGCGCCGCGATGTCGGTCGCGACCAGGATGCGTACCGAGCCGTCGCGGAAGTCATTCAATGCCTTCTGACGGGCATTTTGCGACTTGTTGCCGTGGATGACGGCGGCCTTGAAGCCGTCGCGCTCTAGGTCCTTGGTCACCCGGTCCGCACCATGCTTGGTGCGCGAAAAGATGATGACGGACTTCATCGCCGCGTCGGCGAGCATCGTCGACAACACCTGGCGCTTCTGCTTGGTGCGGGCGAAGACGACGCCCTGGACGATTTCGGCGGCCGCGGTGCTTTGCGGCGAGACTTCGACACGGACAGGGTTCTTCAAGAGGCCCTTGGCCAGTTCAGCGATCTCGTCCGGCATGGTGGCCGAGAACAGCGCCGTCTGGCGATCGGGTGCGGTCGCCTTGGCAATGCGCTTGACGTCGTTGATGAAGCCCATGTCGAGCATGCGATCGCCCTCGTCGAGCACCAGCCATTTGGTGTCGGAGAGGATGAGGTCGCCCTCACGCACCAGATCGGTCAACCGGCCGGGTGTGGCGATGAGGATATCAACGCCGGGAGCAACCTTCTTCACCTGGCTGAAGCGCGAGACGCCGCCCAGCACGAGCGCCGTCGAAACATGCGCGCCCTTGGCGAGGATCTTGATGGTGTCCTCGATCTGCACGGCGAGTTCGCGGGTCGGCGCCAGGATCAGCGCCCGGGTCGTCTTGGCGCGCCGCTTGGTGCCGAGCGCGATGATCTTCGACAGGATCGGCAGCGCGAAGGCCGCGGTCTTGCCGGAGCCGGTCTGCGCGATGCCGAAAATATCACGGCCTTCCAGCTGCGGCGGGATCGCCTGCATCTGGATCGGCTTCGGCTCGGTGAAGCCGGCATTGTGGGTGGCCTTGAGCAGCGCACCGGTAATTCCCAGCGCCGCGAAACCGGAGAGTTCCGCGGTGTCGTTGCCGGGCAAAGTGTTTTCGTTGGTCAAAATAATCTTCTTTCACGCGGCCTCTGGCCGCAAATATCAATGGCGGCAGGGCGCAACCTGCCGTCGGATAAACTGTCATGGAACGACAAGGCGGCGGACAGGATTGTCCGCGCGGCTGCGCTGTCGTGCCCGCAGGCGTCATGCCACGGGGCTTTTTCGCCGCTTTGTGATGTACCGGAAAGAGGGGCCGATATACCGGAAAGAGGGAAAACAGACGCAACCAGTCTCATTCGTCGAGAAGGCCGGTGAGTCCGGCCCAAGCGCCTATGTCGCTGCATATGGCTGAGTTCGCCCCGAAATGCAAGGGCTCGATGTTGCAGCGCAGCAAAAACGGACCAAAAGCCGACGCTTGCGCTCCCCGACGGGCATCATTACCACAAACGCAGCTTCCGTTTTCTGGGGACCGAGCGATGAAGGACGTGCTGAAGGAACTCGAGCGGCGGCGCGACATCGCCCGCATGGGTGGCGGCCAGGCGCGCATCGACGCCCAGCACAAGAAAGGCAAGCTCACCGCGCGCGAACGCATCGAGGTCTTTCTCGACGAAGGTTCGTTCGAGGAGTTCGACATGTATGTCGAGCACCGCTCGACCGATTTCGGCATGGAGAAGACCAAGATCGCCGGCGATGGCGTCGTCACCGGCTGGGGCACGGTCAACGGCCGTCCCGTCTATCTCTTCGCCAAGGATTTCACCGTGTTCGGCGGCTCGCTGTCGGAAGCCCATGCCGAAAAGGTCATCAAGGTGCAGGAGATGGCGCTGCGCAACCGGGCGCCGATCATCGGCCTCTACGATGCCGGCGGCGCACGCATCCAGGAGGGCGTCGCTGCCCTTGGCGGTTATGCCGAAATCTTCCAGCGCAACGTGCTCGCTTCCGGCGTCATTCCGCAAATCTCCGTCATCATGGGCCCTTGTGCCGGCGGTGACGTCTATTCGCCCGCCATGACCGACTTCATCTTCATGGTGCGCGACACTTCCTACATGTTCGTCACCGGGCCGGACGTGGTGAAGACCGTGACCAACGAGACGGTGACCGCCGAGAGCCTCGGCGGCGCTTCCGTCCACACGACGAAATCCTCGATCGCCGACGGCGCCTATGACAATGACGTCGAAGCACTCTTGCAGATGCGCCGTCTGATCGACCTGCTGCCAGCTTCCAACACGGCCGAGGTCCCCGAGATCGAATGCTACCAGTCGGTCACCGACCACGACATGTCGCTCGACCGGCTGATCCCCGACAATGCCAACAAGCCCTACGACATCAAGGAATTGATCCTGAAGGTCGCCGACGAGGGTGATTTCTTCGAGATCCAGCAGAGTTTCGCGAAGAACATCGTCACCGGTTTCGGCCGGGTCGAGGGCCGCACGGTCGGCTTCGTCGCCAACCAGCCAATGGTGCTGGCGGGCGTGCTCGATTCCGACGCCAGCCGCAAGGCGGCCCGCTTCGTGCGCTTCTGCGACTGTTTTTCTATTCCCATCGTCACCTTCGTCGATGTTCCCGGCTTTCTGCCGGGCACCGCGCAGGAGTATGGCGGGCTGATCAAGCATGGCGCCAAGCTGCTCTTCGCCTATGCCGAGGCGACCGTGCCGAAGATCACCGTCATCACCCGCAAAGCCTATGGCGGCGCCTATGACGTCATGGCGTCAAAGCATCTGCGCGGCGACATGAACTATGCCTGGCCGACGGCGCAGATCGCCGTCATGGGTGCGAGAGGCGCGGTCGAGATCATCTACCGCAAGGACATCGGCGATGCCGAAAAAATTGCTGCCCATACAAAGGCTTACGAGGACCGCTTCCTGTCGCCTTTCGTCGCTGCCGAACGCGGCTATGTCGACGAGGTGATCATGCCGCACTCGACCCGCCGCCGTATCGCCCGGGCGCTTCGCATGCTGCGCAACAAGGACATGCAGAACCCCTGGAAGAAGCACGACAACATCCCGCTGTGAACTGGTGTCGCGGGCGTTGCGGTTGATCAGCGCCCGCTTTCGGCAGCAACCAGTTCGCGCAGCACCGGCACCAGTGCTAGCGGCAAATCCTCGGCGATCAGTCCCGGCCCGAACCGACTCCCGGCCTCGGCATGGATCCAGACCGCCGCGCAGGCCGCTTCGAAAGCCGGCACGCCCTGGGCAAGCAGTCCGGCCGTGATGCCGGACAACACGTCGCCCGACCCTGCGGTGGCAAGCCACGCCGCGCCATTGGAATTGATTGCTGCCCTGCCGTCCGGAGCGGCGATCACCGTATCGGCGCCCTTGTAGACGAGGACGGCATTGGCAGCCGCTGCAGCCACGCGAGCCTTGTCCAGCTTCGACAAGGCATTGTCATCGGCGATGCCAGGAAACAGCCTGGCGAACTCGCCTTCATGCGGTGTCATCACCAGCGCGGGCGCGTCCGGCCTGCGGGCGGCGTCGAACAAAATATCTGGCGCCTCACGAAACGAAGTGATCGCGTCTGCGTCGAAGACCAGGCCGTCAATTCCGGTGGAGGCGCCCGCCGACTGGCCCGACGCGAGCAGCGCAAGCGCGAACGCCCGGGTTTTTTCACCGATGCCAAAGCCGGGCCCGAGAACAAAGGCCGATGGCCGGCGCTCGCCGACAAATGTCTCAATGTCGGCAGCGTCGTCGGCCCTGCGCAACATGATCGAAGTCAGGTGCGCGGCATTGACCTGCATGGCGTTGCCCGGCGACAGAACCGTCACCGCCCCTGCCCCGCTTCGGGCAGCGCCAAGCGCCGAGAGCCGCGCCGCGCCCGTGGCATCGGGGCCACCGGAAAAGACACCGACATGGCCGCGCTTGTATTTGTGCGCGTCGACGGCCGGCACCGGCAAATCGCGCAACCAAAGTGCCGGTCCGTTCTCGAATGTCCGGGGCTGGAGCCTTGCAATGATCTGCGCGCCGATGCCGATATCGGCGAGCACGATCTCTCCGCATCGTTCCCGGCCCGGCAGGAGCAGATGGCCGGGCTTCTTGCGCGCAAAGGTCACGGTGAGGTCGGCTGAAAACGATGTGCCGAGCACCTTGCCGCTGTCGCCGGAGATGCCGGAAGGCAGGTCTGCCGCGACAACCGGCAGATGCAGGTCGGTGACCAGATCGACCGCCCTGGCGGCCTCGCCCGACAGCGGCTTGGACAGCCCCGCCCCGTAAAGCGCATCGACCACGATCGAGCCGAGACCTGCATCAAAATCCGATAGCGGCCGGGGCTTGATTGGGCATTCCGCGGCGGCGAGTGCCGCGTCGCTATCCGGCCTCGGCGGGCCAGACGCCCAGACCGTGGTGGCGACGCCGCTGCCAGCCAGGATGCGAGCGACGACGTAGCCGTCGCCACCATTGTTGCCCGGGCCGCACAACACGTGGACGTGCGCCGCCGCAGGATAGCGCCTGAGCACTTCGGCCGCGACGGCTTGCCCTGCACGGCGCATCAATCCAATGCCGTCGGTTGGACCCGCTGCAATTGTCCGCCGATCCGCTTCGCCCATCTCGGCGGAAGTAAGAAGTTCGTGGCTCATGGATTGCCGATCCGCATTCGATCAAGCATTGTCCAGTTTTCGATCCGACGCAAACTGGGAGGAGCTGGCACTGTCATGACCACGTCGATCAGCGCGAGGATCGAAGGCACCAAGCTGCCCGCCAGATGAGCAATTTGCCCAGATATTGGGCAGACATGCACGGTGGCGCCGGATAGGCTACGGCCATTCATGCCGCTTCCAATGCAGCGAACGACGCGAATTTGCATCTGGGGGTGACATGGCTTTGAAATCGTATGACACCGCTTCTGTTCCCTCCGACTGGCACAGTTCGTGCTTGATTGAGGCGCAAGCGGGGGCTCACAACCCGTTTTTTTGGCAGTGGAGGCCACTTTTTACATGAAAAAGATCGAAGCGATCATCAAGCCATTCAAGCTGGACGAAGTGAAGGAAGCGCTTCAGGAGGCCGGACTGCAAGGCATCACCGTGACCGAGGCCAAGGGTTTCGGGCGCCAGAAGGGTCACACCGAACTCTACCGCGGCGCCGAATATGTCGTCGACTTCCTGCCCAAGGTGAAGATCGAGGTCGTGCTCGGCGACGATGCCGTGGAAGGCGCGATCGAGGCCATCCGCAAGGCGGCCCAGACCGGCCGCATCGGCGACGGCAAGATCTTCGTCTCCAACATCGAGGAAGTCGTGCGCATCCGCACCGGCGAAACCGGAATGGACGCGGTTTGATCCGACCCGGCCATCCTCTAAGAAACGTCATCCATCAAAAAACGTCAGCACACAGGGATACATGACATGACGACAGCCAAAGACATCATGAAGCAGATCAAGGACAACGACGTGAAATTCGTCGACCTGCGCTTCACCGACCCGAAGGGCAAGCTGCAGCACGTGACCATGGATGTCGTCGAGGTCGAGGAAGACATGTTCGCCGACGGCGTCATGTTCGACGGCTCCTCGATCGCCGGCTGGAAGGCCATCAACGAGTCCGACATGGTGCTGATGCCCGATCCGGACACGGTCCACATGGATCCGTTCTTCGCGCAGTCGACCATGGTCATCCTGTGCGACATCCTCGATCCGGTCTCGGGCGAATCCTACAACCGCGATCCGCGCGGCACGGCCAAGAAGGCCGAGGCTTACATGAAGTCGGAAGGCATCGGCGACACCATCTATGTCGGTCCGGAAGCCGAATTCTTCGTGTTCGATGACGTCAAGTACAAGGCCGATCCCTACAACACCGGCTTCAAGCTCGATTCGACCGAACTGCCGTCGAATGACGACACCGATTACGAGACCGGCAATCTCGGCCACCGCCCGCGCATCAAGGGCGGCTATTTCCCGGTGCCGCCGATCGATTCGGCACAGGACATGCGCTCCGAAATGCTGACGGTGCTGGCCGAAATGGGGGTCCGCGTCGAAAAGCATCACCACGAGGTGGCCGCCGCCCAGCACGAGCTCGGCATCAAGTTCGACACGCTGGTCCGCAACGCCGACAAGATGCTGATCTACAAGTACGTCGTGCACCAGGTCGCCAACGCCTATGGCAAGACGGCGACCTTCATGCCGAAGCCGATCTTCGGCGACAATGGCTCGGGCATGCACGTCCACCAGTCGATCTGGAAGGGCGGCAAGCCGACCTTCGCCGGCAATGAATATGCCGGTCTGTCGGAGAGCTGCCTGTTCTACATCGGCGGCATCATCAAGCATGCCAAGGCGATCAATGCCTTCACCAACCCGCTGACCAACTCCTACAAGCGTCTGGTGCCGGGCTACGAGGCGCCGGTGCTGCTCGCCTATTCGGCGCGCAACCGCTCGGCGTCCTGCCGCATCCCGTTCGGCAGTTCACCGAAAGCCAAGCGCGTCGAGGTCCGCTTTCCCGATCCGGGCGCGAACCCCTATCTCGCTTTCGCCGCCATGCTGATGGCCGGCCTCGATGGCATCAAGAACAAGATCCATCCGGGACAGCCGATGGACAAGGATCTCTACGACCTGCCGCCGAAGGAGTTGAAGAAGATCCCGACCGTCTGCGGTTCGCTGCGCGAAGCGCTGCAGAGCCTCGACAAGGACCGAGGCTTCCTGAAGGCCGGCGGCGTCTTCGATGACGATCAGATCGACAGCTATATCGAGCTCAAGATGGCTGAAGTGATGCGCTTCGAAATGACCCCGCACCCAGTCGAATACGACATGTACTATTCGGTGTAAGGTTTCGTTCGGACGGTGTTTCAAAGCCCTTGAAGGATTTCCCCCTTCAAGGGCTTTTTTGCTGATCCAGCGGGCCCCATCAATGGATGGCGTGCGGCCAGCCCGCAACGATGGTCAACTTGCTTTTTTTGGGGACGCATCACAACTGGAGCAGCCAGGCCTTGTGGCCGCAGGCAGAAGACCCCAGGTCAAGGTGGCAAGACCCAGCCAGCGCCCCGTTCAAGCAATTTGGCGGATGGCCTTTCGGGCGCAATCAAACGCCAGGAGCGAGCGGCACACTGCCTCAGGCTGCAATGCCCGCTCGTCCGGCGCCCCCGCCAATGCCGTCGTTCACGAAACCCCCGCCCCGTTCGAACAGCATCGCTTTGGCGTAACCCCCGAGGCCACGAATACGCATGCGGCGGCGTGGCCTGTCAACGCCGCCGGCCGGAGGCATAAATCGCCGATTTCGATGTATTACCAGCAGCTTATATAAAGATTCGTTGGTGTACTGACGAGCTGAAAAAGGCTGTTTTCCGGGCTTTTTCGACGAAACTCGGAAACGCACGAGACGAGCGGCGGCAAGGGGCGCCGACCAAAGCCTCTTGTTCCGCTAAAATTGCTCGTCCCTTTTCAACCTGACTTTTTTTGGGGGAATTCGCCGATCCGGGCCAATCCGGCAAAAAGGCCCGGGCGTTTCCGCCCGGGCCTTTTCCATAACGAGCATCCGTGCGCGGTGCGGAGCTGCCCGCGCCGCAAAGAGGATCAGGCGGCGGCCGAAACCTCTGCGCTCGCCGGCACCGAAGCGATCGTCTTCAGGATCTGCGAGGCGATCTGGTAGGGGTCGCCCTGCGAGTTCGGGCGGCGGTCTTCCAGATAGCCCTTGTAGTCGTTCTTGACGAACGAATGCGGGACGCGGATCGAGGCGCCGCGATCGGCGATGCCATAGCTGAACCTGTTCCACGGCGCGGTCTCGTGCTTGCCGGTCAAACGCTTGTCGTTGTCCGGGCCGTAGACGGCGATGTGGTCCATCAGGTTCTTGTCGAAGGCCGCCATCAGCGCTTCGAAATAGGCCTTGCCGCCGACTTCACGCATATAGGACGTCGAGAAATTGGCATGCATGCCCGAGCCATTCCAGTCGGTGTCGCCGAGCGGCTTGCAGTGGTATTCGATGTCGATGCCGTACTTTTCGGTCAGGCGCTGCATCAGATAGCGGGCCATCCACATCTGGTCGGCGGCCTTCTTGGAACCCTTGCCGAAAATCTGGAATTCCCACTGGCCCTTGGCCACTTCGGCGTTGATGCCTTCGTGGTTGATGCCGGCCGCAAGGCAGAGATCGAGATGCTCCTCGACGATCTGACGCGCAACGGAGCCGACATTCGAATAGCCGACGCCGGTATAGTACGGACCCTGCGGTGCGGGATAGCCGCTCTCGGGGAAGCCGAGCGGACGGCCGTCCTTGTAGAAGAAATACTCCTGCTCGAAGCCGAACCAGGCGCCTTCGTCGTCGAGGATGGTGGCGCGCTTGTTGGATGCGTGCGGCGTAACGCCATCGGGCATCATGACTTCGCACATGACGAGAACGCCGTTGGTGCGGGCCGGATCCGGATAGACGGCGACCGGCTTCAGCACGCAATCGGAGCTATGCCCCTCGGCCTGCTGCGTCGAGGACCCGTCGAAGCCCCACAGCGGCAGCTGCTCGAGCGTCGGGAACTCGGCGAATTCCTTGATCTGCGTCTTGCCGCGAAGATTGGGGACCGGGGTGTATCCATCGAGCCAGATATACTCGAGCTTGTATTTGGTCATTCTAGAGCCTCTCGTTGCTTGGACACCGCAAGCAGGCGATGTCGATGCATGGCCGAAACAGGCCGGCCTGCCGGTGATTAAAAAGCAATTCGTATGCCACTCGGCTTTCGCGGGGTGCGGCAAAATGGTCATGCCAAGGCTTTGATTTTGCTGAGCCGTCTCAGCAATGCGTCAAGATCGTCCAAACGGCAATATTGCTTAAATGCTAGGCAAATCATGATCTTTTCGTAGGCATATTGCCTAAATGAATCGCAGAACCTATTTTGATGAGAATTGAATCGGCTAGCTTCTGAAAAAGTAGGGAGACCGGCAATGCAAGTCACGCAGTCGCGTCCGTCGGCGAAAATCCTGATGTTCCCACTGGCAGCGCGCAAGTCTGCCTTAACTTTAGGCGCCAAGGCCAAATTCGCGGCAGAGCTTGCCGCGCTTCGCGGCGAGCATACCGATTTCGATGGCTGGTATCACGAGGCCGCCGTCGAGGCAGAAAACCCGCAACGGAAGAGCTGAAGCCCTTCCACGTCGATCTCATATGAAGAAGCCCGGCGCGATCGCTCGCGCCGGGCTTTTCGTTCGTATCGGCCGACCGGCTCTACTGCTTGGTGTGCAGGTCTGTTCCGAGCGTGTCCTTGACGAAGATCATGCCGATGACCAGCGTGAACGCCGCGATCACCACCGGATACCAAAGGCCGTAGTAGATGTCGCCCTTGTAGGCGCTGAGCGCGAACACCGTCGCCGGCAGCAGGCCGCCGAACCAGCCATTGCCGATGTGATAGGGCAACGACATGCCGGTGTAGCGAATGCGGGTCGGGAACATCTCGACAAGGATCGCCGCGATCGGCCCGTAGACCATGGTCACGAACAGCACCAGGATGAACAGGATGCCGATTGTCATCGGCCAGTTCACCGCTGCCGGATCGGCGAACATGGCAAAGGCACCGCCGCCCGGTATGTTGTAGACGGTGACCTCGGGTGCACCCGCTGCCTCGTCGATGGTCAAGAGCTTGTCCTTGACCGCCTGATCAATCGGCACGGTCGCCTTCTCACTGGCACGGATTGCGGCAGCGTCCAGCTTCAGTTCCGGGTTCGCGGCAACAAACGCATCGAGTTTCTGGTCCGCAACCTTGGTCGCCGCACGCTTCAGCGGATAACCGTTGTCCTGCAGGGACATGTTGACGGCCTTGACGAAGGCCGCGTCCTTGGCCTTGGCCTGATCGCCGGCGGCGACCGCGTCGTAGGACGCCACCGTCTCTGTACCAATCTTGACTGACGCAGCCGTCCCGGGCGCAGCCGTCGACACCACGTCGTACGGAACCGAGTTCTTGGTCAGGAACGAAGTCGCGATGTCGCAGGACGTCGTGAATTTCGCGGTTCCGACCGGATTGAACTGGAACCTGCAGTCGCCGGGGGCCGCCGTCACAGTTGCCCGAGTGCTCTGTTGTGCCTTGGCGAGCGCCGGATTGGCGGCCCAGGTCAACGCCTTGAACAGTGGGAAGGTGCAGACGACGGCGAGCGCAAGGCCAGCCATGATGATCGGCTTGCGACCGATCTTGTCGGAGAGCCAGCCGAACACGACGAAGAAGATCGAGCCGAGCGCCAGCGCGATGGCGATCATGATGTTGACCGACTGGGCATCGACCTTCAGCACGTTCTGCAGGAAGAACAGCGCGTAGAACTGGCCATTGTACCAGACGACGGCCTGACCGGCGGTGAGGCCGAGCAGCGCCAGGAGCGCGATCTTGGCGTTCTTCCACTGGCCAAAGGCCTCCGAGAGCGGCGCCTTGGAGCCCTTGCCTTCGTCCTTCATCTTCTGGAAAGTCGGAGACTCCGAGAGGGACAACCGGATCCAGATCGAAACGGCGAGCAGGAGGAAAGAGACGATGAAAGGAATGCGCCAGCCCCAGGCGGCGTACGTCTCCTTGCTCAACGATCCCTGCACGATCAGGATCACGATCAGCGACAGGAACAGGCCGAGTGTCGCTGTCGTCTGGATCCATGAGGTGTAGAAGCCGCGGCGGTCATCGGGCGCGTGCTCGGCGACATAGGTCGCCGCACCACCATATTCGCCGCCCAGCGCCAAGCCCTGCAGCATGCGCAGCCCGATCAGGATCACAGGAGCCGCGATACCCAAGGTTGCGTAGCCGGGCAGCAGGCCGACCAGGAAGGTCGACAGGCCCATGATCGTCATGGTGACCAGGAACGTGTATTTGCGGCCGACGAGGTCGCCGATGCGACCGAACAGCAGCGCGCCGAACGGGCGCACCAGAAAGCCTGCGGCAAAGGCCAGCAACGCGAAGATGTTGCGCGTTGCCTCGGGAATCGTCGGACTGAAAAAGGTCGAGCCGATGAAAGCCGCCAGCGAGCCGTAGAGATAGAAATCGTACCATTCGAAAACGGTGCCGAGCGAGGAAGCGAAGATGACTTTCTTCTCCTCCCGCGTCATGCCGCGGCTCGTTCCGCGGGCGGTCGATGCCATTGCCATTGAGTTATCCTCCCGTGAGACCCAGTCCTCGATGCTGTGCGCCACCGTCCGCGTTCTCCTCCGAACGCGGACTCAAAAAACGCAGCCAGCACAAGAGAAATGGCAGAAAGCGCCGGGGAAAGGCACCGCGACGATGGGATTATGACTTTGGTATTAGGTGCAGTGCGAAGGCGGCGCGAAGCGCTCAGGCCCGCAGCGCTTCGAGCAATTTGACGGCGGCCATCATGTCTCGTTTGCGGGCGGCACGACGCGCGACTGCTTCGGCGTCCTGTCCCCACTGCGCTATCTGCCAGTCCTCGTCGACATGGCCGGCGGCCCAGGCCTCCTCGCCATCGAGCTCGCCGAAATCGACCGCCAACGCCAGCAATGCCGACCCGGTCAGCGAAGTCATGACGTGAATGGCGGCAAGGCGCAGCGGCTCGGCGCGCTGAGCCATATGGCTGCCCAGCACGGCAATGGTTTCGCGCGGCTGCTCGACATGGATGATGCCTTCGGCGAGGTTGAAGCGAACCCCAAGTGCGGTGCGTGCCCAGTCGATGACGGGATCCCACTGCTCGTTCTGGCGCCCGACCAGCCCTTGCGGGGCGTCGGCGCGGTAACAGAGCAGATCCGACGAGGCAAAACGCAGAATGTCTTCCAGCACCGCCTGCGGATCGCTGGCCACGCCATCGATGGCGGTGTTGACCAGCCGCATCACCGGCATCGTCACCGGATTGATCGTCTCGCCCTGTTGCGCAAACTCGGCGGCAACCAGCGCCGCGGCCGCCTCGGTCGGCAGCGCCAGCAGAGCCTTTCCCGGCGTGCGCACCGGCCTGCCGTCGAGTTGCACGGCAAAGCCGGCTTCCACCGGCGCGACCGAGACCTCCTTGTAGAAGCGTTTGGGCAGCGGCGTCTTCATCTGGATCTGGGCGCGACGCACCGGATCCGGATCGGAAAGATACTTGCCCGTTTCGAGGTCGTTGAGGATGTCACGCATGAAGAAACTTTCTCACACCGGTGTCAGCTTGCGTGCCGGCCGGTTGACGATGATCAGCCCCGCCGCAATCAAGCCAAGTGCCAGAAAGATGCGGATGGTCAGCGGCTCGTTCAAGATGATCGCACCGCATAAAACACCGAAGACCGGCGACAGGAAGGTGAAGCTAGACAGGCCCGAGGCGGGATAGCGGCGCAGCAGCCAGAACCACAGCACGTAGGTAACGGCGACGATATAGATCGCCTGGAAAAGCAGTGCCAATGTCGGCACCAAGGCTGGATCGCGAACCGGCGGGCCGGCGAGAGGCATCACCAACACGCCAACGATTGCGGCGCCGGCGAGTTGATAGAGCAGCAGCTTCTCCGCGCTTGCCTCGACCAGTTTCGATCGTTTGATGAGGATATTGGTCAATGCCCAGAAAAACCCGGAAACAAGGCTCAGGAGGTCGCCGAACAGCATGTCTCCGCCACCGCCGAGCTTGTCGGAAAAAACAGTGGCAAGGCCGGCAAAGGCCAACAGCAGGCCAAGGAACTTGCGCGTGGTGATCTGTTCGCCGAGCAGGAAATGGCCGCCGATCAGCATCCAGAACGGCATCGAGTTGACCAGCAGCGTGTTGCGGGCCACGGTCGTGTGCTCCAGGCCGACATAGAGGCAAAGGAACTCGATGCCGAAAAGCACGCCGACCGCGATGCCGGCCAGCAATGTCCCATCCCTGGTGAACAGCGCAATGCCGCGCCAGCGGCACCAGAGAAAGACGCAGAAACCACCGATGACCGAACGTGCGATCGACAGGAAGACGGGGTCGTAGCCGGCATAGGAGATCTTGGCGGCGACGTAGTTCAGGCCCCAGGAAAAGGTCAGGCCGACCATGATGGCGGCCGCCGCCATGTCGACCGTGTCGCGCCGATCGAGCGCGTCGGTGGCGCCGCTCACGGTCAATCCTCAGCGCTGGCGTCGTCGAAGCCGATCAGGTTCCAGCTCTGGCGCATATGCGGCGGCATCGGCGCGGTGACGTCGATGACGCCCTTGTCCGGGTGCGGAATAATGATGCGGCGCGCGTGCAGGTGCAGGCGGTTTTGAATGCCGCCGGGAAAATCCCAGTTGGTGTCGGCTTCGAAGTATTTCGGATCGCCGATGATCGGGCAGCCGATATAGGCGGCATGGACGCGGAGCTGGTGGGTGCGTCCCGTGTAAGGCTCCATCTCCAACCAGGTCATGGTCTGCGCCGCCTGCTCGATGATGCGGTAGTAGGACACGGCATGGTCGGCGCCCTTTTCACCATGGGCGGCGACGCGCACACGGTCGCCGTCCGGCGTAGCCTCCTTGATCAGCCAGGTCGAGATCTTGTCCTCTCGCTTGGTCGGCACGCCCTTGACCAGCGCCCAGTAGGTCTTCTTGGTTTCCCGCGCCCGGAACGCCTCGGAGAGCTTCATGGCGGCCAGCCTGGTGCGGGCGACGACCAGCACGCCCGACGTATCGCGGTCGAGCCGATGCACCAGCCGCGGCTTCTCGCCCTTCTGGTTGCGCCAGGCTTCCAGCATGTCGTCGACATTGCGCGTGACGCCGGAGCCGCCCTGAACGGCGAGGCCCGCCGGCTTGTTGAAGACGAAGACCTTAGGGTCCTCATGGATCAGCATCTTGGCGAGTACATCGGCGTCGCCCTGGTTGCGGATCGAGTGACCCGTCAGCGCGCTCTCGCCCTTCTTGTCCACCTCGAGCGGCGGTACACGCACCATCTGGCCCGGCTCGACACGGGTGTCGGCCTTGACCCGGCCGCCATCGACGCGGATCTGGCCGGAGCGCAGCAGTTTCTGCAGATGGCCGAAGCCAAGACCCGGGAAATGCGTTTTGAACCAGCGATCGAGCCGCATGCCCGCCTCGCCGGCCTCCACCGTGATCTGTTCAACGCCTGCCATGTTTTTTCGCTTGTCCGTTTCCCGAGCAGGGCTCTTGGCCCGCGCTAGGCGCGGCAATAGCACTAATGCATGCCGCCCAAAACCACAAAGCACGCCATGGCGTGCTTTATGGCAGGCTTCTTACCAACCAAAGACCCAAAAGCAGGGCGACAATGGCGACAATGACCCTGGCCAGTGCGTAATCAAACGCGGGCAGCGTGGCCCCCGCTCCCACAACAGCCCCATCGCGAAGGAGCCGATGATGTTGATCGCCATCGTGCCACAGGGGTAGTTGGCGCCGAGAGGCGCAGCGCGCCCATACTGGTCAAATAGCGGACGCCAGCACGGATGCCGCCGCCGACAACAACAAGAGGCAGATTGAACGTAGCCGTTACTGCCGGTGCGAGGGTGCCGGCGTCAATCCCTGAATCCGGTGCCCTTGAATCCGGTGCCCTTGGAGCCGGTGACGCTGCTTCGGGATGCCACGGACAGTCGACCCATCAGGAAACGCGCTTCCAACCCAGGTTGCGATATCGGGCGATCATCGCCAGATCGCGGTTCACCAGACAGGCGTTGTCCAGTCCGGATATTCCTTCCGGAATTCGCCGTACAGCGCGTTGAGTTCCTGCTGCGTGACGGGGCGAATCTGCTCATACAGATAGGCGGTAACGCCGCCGGACAATTGGTACCGCGCAACGCGCTTGTAGGCGGCACCGATGCCTTGCCCGTCAAGAATATATTGGTTCGGAAGCGTGACGCAAATCTGCGCACCCGGTTGCAGATGAGTAACCGGCGGGTCGGTCACAATCACAAATCTGGATTGCAATGCGTTCGGCCGAAACCCATCACGACTGTCCACCTGGCAAATCCAGCCGACATGAGGAACGAGGTCCCGATCCATCCCGAACAACAGCGCATCGCTCATCACAGCTCCCGAGGCAAAAACCGAAAAGCGATCCTCTGGTCCCAATCTGCTGGTCAGATCATCGATCATGCGCCTGTATTCGGGGAGATTGTCGAGATGGAGCGGGAGCGTGGCCTCTCGCGCAAAAACGAAATCGACCGGAGACAGGAGTTGACGACCCGTCGGGAAAAATGTGCCCAAGAAAGCGAGTCCAGCGACGACCGCCATGCCGGCGGTCCACCATCGCGATTTCAAGGCGGGTACGGAAACGATCGCGACGATGGCCTGGGCGTATGCGGGAAAAAGCCAAAGAAACATCGGCAGTGAATGATGGCGGTCCGGATCCTGCGTCCGGGTGAAAATCAAAAATGTGAGCATCGAGACGATGGCGCAGAATAGGGAGAACCTGTTGCGGCGGACAATGGAGATGTAAAGCCCGGCAATGATCAGCAGCCAATTTACATAGCTGAGCCGGCTCCCCATTTCACCGAGCTGGGTGACAAAGGTCGTCTTGTATCCGCTGTAGAGGTCGCCGTAGCTCGTTCCCACAATTCTGGCGATCAGCGGCAGTTGAAAGCTCAATGCGGTTGCGGCGATAACGAAGGTCGCGCACAGGCCACCCCCTACCGCCGCACGGAACGCCGGAAGGTCTCGATCCCTTGCGATCCGCAGCAAACCCAGGAACGCCGCGGAAAGGGCAACCCCGATAGCGGCGTAGGCGTACCAGCGACGCAGCGTGAACGCCAACCATAGGCTCGCGCCGACGGATATTCCGCTCACCACCGGTTCGCGGGTCAGGAATTTGGACTTCCACAGGAAATAGGTTGCCGCGGTGAGAGCGAGGCAACCGGCAACATCAGGCATTCCACGAAGTGTCGGCGCCCAGAACGGCGTGTAGAGCAAGGCCGCGATCCAGACGGCTGGCCAGCTTCGAGAAGGTGCTTCGGAAACCGCCTCGAGATAACTTATCCTGCCTATGAAGAGAGCCGCTGGAGCCAGGTAGACCGACACTATTCCAGCAACGAAGGAAAGCCTCGAACCACCGAAGACGATGTGAAAGGGCATCAACGGCACCAGGATCGCCACACCATAATCTTCCGTGGCGATGGAGGTGGCCAACTGGCTCAGCCAGTCCAAGGGGTTCTCGACCAGGAGCGCTCCCTGCCGGTTGAACACATTGAAATAAGCAGCGTTGTCCCAATAATAGACTGGTTCTTCAAGCTTTATGTACGCGGCGCTGATGGCAATGCCTAGCATCACGGTGCATATGTAGGCTCCCGTCCAGAATCCGAAGACTTTGTTCTTTGACACTTGGATCCGCCAAGGAAGGAAGAGGGACAGAACTGCCGACGGCAGAATCGAGACGCCCTGACGCAGCCGTAGCCATTCGGGCAAATGCGAATCCTGCTACACAGTTCATATAATGAATTGTCGGTAGCCCAAAGAGGTCGAGGTCTGAACCAACGTAACGCTAAAGCTGCCCGTCTTGGAGGAGCATAGCCTGGCGGCCCTCAATACACCTGCGCCGGCAGCGACTCTTGTCTTGACGCAATACCCTGCGGAAAGTCGTCTGCATTTCATGGAATTGCGCCAAATTCCATAGTGGGATGCTGCCGGCTTCGCCGACAGCACCGATAGATATTCAACTCAGGTGGTTTCGACCTTCTTTGGCTTTGTGGAGCCAATCATTTTCCAGTTCTTGTAGAACATCGAATTGATGCGCTCGACGCTCACCGAGACGACCGCGAGCATGCCAGCGATCAGGCGAGGCACCGGGGACGGCCTGATAATATCCATGAACACGCAGTAGCGGCGGCCATCATACTCGTTGACCGAGCGATGCAGCAGCGTGTCGTCGAAAATGAACTGCGGATTGTCGTACCAGTAGTTCTTGACGTTGCCGCATTCGACGAAAATCTCAGCTTTCACCGGGATCAGATTGTAGAGGATGCGTAGGCTGAGCCGCAGCGGCCCGAAATGCCAGGAGGTCGATTCGCGCTTGCTGAAGACGGAAACGGCAATCGTCTTGATGTATTTGAAATCCTTATTGAATTCCTCGACGTTGTCTATCCTGTGCTTGCCATACCACTGGTAGACATACATGCCGCGCCGGCCGGCGCCGAAATTGGCGTCGATATCGGCGATGATCTCATCCTTGCGCGCCTTGAAGACATCAAGGACCTCGTTGACTTCACGCTGATAGTCGGCGGGAAACTGCTCCAGCTTCCACACGCCCGGATTCCTGTAGCACAGAAGATCGACCAACAGGTTGAAGGGTGAAAGCAACCAGGTGAAGAGCCCGTTGCCAAGGAAGTAGCCGCTGAACAGCGCCAGATCCTTCCTGTCGTTGCGCAGCACGTCGATCAGGCCACAGACGATGAAGATCGTCGTCAGGATCGGGATGAAATAGAAGCCAAGGGCAAGAAGCGGGATGGCAATGGCGAACTTGCGAAGGGATTTGCGAAGGTTTTTTGTCATTTTTCCACGCGCGAAGCGCGATCCTGTTGCGAATGAGGTGCCCAAATCATGGCAACGGCCACCGCCCGACCGTGCGCCTTGATAAGGTTTTTTGGGTGACCGCACAACGGCCATGGTATCTGGCCGGGCTGGCTGCCTGGTGGAGCCTGCCGGGCCGTCAGTGCACTTCCGGCAAGCCAAGCTCGTCCCATTTATCCCTGGACACGGGATCGCCGACCAGGAATTCAAAGCCAATCACGCTTTCGCCGTCCTGCGCGAGCAGGCATTTGAACTTCAAACTGTACCAGTTTCTACGGCTGCGAAAAGCCGCACCGTCAGCGGCGATCGTCGTGCCGGTGATCTTTTCCTCGGCGGTTGCGTAGGGCACCACCTGCTCCGGCCGGAAATCCGCGCGCCATTGGCGGATCTGATCCATGGCCTCCAGATTGCAAAGCTGCACCATGCGCTCGTCGGATGCGAAGGTCTCGAGATCGGCGCGCGCCTGCTTGCTACGCGGATCGGCCAGGGTCTTGGCCGACAGCATCCGCGTCGGACGAATCATGGCAGGCGCGACGGGCGGTTGAGTTTTGGGCGGGTTCGAAGCAGGTGGTGGCTCTGCCGCCCGCGCCTCCGGTACCGCTGGAGCCGCAGGGGCCGGCGGCGGTTTCGTCGATGCCTCGAACTGTTCAGGCGTCAGGATGTCGACCGACACCCGCTCGTCCTCCAGCCGGGTCGGCCGCTTCGGCAACGGCATCAATGCCAGTGTCGCGGCGAACAGTATATGGAGGACGACCGAAGTTGAAATGCCCCAGGGCGAAGCCTCGTCCCGAAGCGTGACGACCACCGGGCCACGCAAACCGGTTATTCCCGCTCTTTGCGCAGCTTTGCCCAGTAGTCGAGCCGCTTTCTAATATCGCGCTCGAAACCACGCTCGGGCGGATCGTAGAAGGTTTGTCGACCCATCTTCTCGGGAAAATAGTCCTGGCCTGAAAAGGCGTCCGGCTCATCATGGTCGTAACGGTAGCCGGCGCCGTAATCCTCCTCTTTCATCAGCTTGGTCGGCGCGTTGAGGATGTGCTTCGGCGGCAGCAGCGAGCCATGTTCCTTCGCGGCCCGCGTAGCTGCCTTGAAAGCCGTATAGACGGCGTTGGATTTCGGCGCGGTGGCGAGATAGACAGTGGCCTCGGCGAAAGCGAGTTCGCCCTCCGGAGAGCCGAGATAGTCATAGGCATCCTTGGCGGCGTTGGCGACGACCAGTGCCTGCGGATCGGCCAGCCCGATGTCCTCCATCGCCATGCGCACCAGCCGGCGGCCGAGATAGAGCGGATCCTCGCCGGCATCGAACATGCGCGCGAGATAGTAGAGTGCGGCATCCGGATCCGAGCCGCGCACCGACTTGTGCAGCGCCGAGATCAGATTGTAGTGGCCGTCCTGGCCCTTGTCGTAGATCGGCGCGCGGCGCTGCACGATGCGCTGCAGCCCCTCGGGATCGAATATCTCGCCAGGCTTGGCCGCACGCCAGACTTCCTCGGCCAGCGTTAGCGATGCGCGTCCGTCGCCATCGCTCATGCGGATCAGCATCGCCCGCGCCTCGTCATCGAGCGGCAGCGCCCTGCCCTCGGTCTCCTCCGCCCGCGTCATCAGCTTGGCGATGCTGTCTTCGCCGAGCGAATGAAAGACCATGACCCGCGCGCGCGACAACAAGGCCGCGTTGAGTTCGAAGGACGGGTTTTCAGTCGTGGCGCCGACCAGGACAACCGTTCCATCCTCCATGACGGGAAGAAAAGAATCCTGCTGGGCACGGTTGAAGCGGTGAATCTCGTCGACGAAGAGGAGGGTTTGGCGGCCGTTGGCGCGGCGCAGCTTGGCCGCCTCGAACACCTTCTTCAGATCGGCGACGCCGGAAAAGACGGCGGATATCTGCTCGAACGCAAGGCTGGTCTCGCCGGCAAGCAATCGCGCCACCGTGGTCTTGCCGGTGCCGGGCGGCCCCCAGAAGATCATCGAGCCCAGCGAACCGGAGCCGATCAGCCGGGTCAGCGCGCCGTCGGGACCCGTCAGATGCTCCTGGCCGACGACCTCGCCAAGGTTCTTCGGACGCAACCTGTCGGCCAGCGGCCGCCCGGGCGACACCTTTTCCGGTTCGTCAACGCTGAACAGATCGGCCATGCACTTCTTTTAGGTTTGGAGCGCGATCCTTCAGGGGATCGAACTCAGTAACGCAACACCTGGCGTAGTATCTGCCCACCGCGCTCGACGGTAAAGCGCCACCAGCGCGTATCCTGCTGGGCTACCTGCGCCAGGACAGCTGCCGTATCGATAGTCGTACCGTTGACCTCGCGCACGATGTCGCCCGGCTGGAAGCCGAAATCGGCGGCCGGCGAATCACGGTTGATGTCGATCACGGTCACGCCCTTGAGATCGGTCCGCAGGCCGAGTTTCTGGGCAAGCCGCGGCGACAGTTCCGAGACCTTGGCGCCAGAGAACGGGCTGCGGCCATGCAGCGTCACTTCCGAGGCTTTCGCACCCTCCGGCGCACGCTCCAGCGCGATATCCATCGCTGCCTGCTGGCCCTTGGTCAGGATCGCGAAATTCGCCTTGGTGCCGATCGACAGCGTCGCCATGCGATAGTCCAGCGCCTCGATGCTCTCGACCGGCTTGCCGTTGATCTGCAGCACGACATCGCCGGGCTTCAGCCCTGCCTTGCCGGCGGGACCCGTCGCGTCGACCGAGGAGACCAGCGCTCCGGTCGGTTTTTCCATGCCGAGCGATTCGGCGATCTGCGGTGTCACCGCTTCGAACTCGGCGCCGATATAGGGGCGTTCGAAGAAATCGAGACCGGCTTTGGCGGCATCGGCAAAAGCCCGCACCATGTTGGCGGGGATGGCAAAGCCGATACCGATCGAGCCGCCGCTGCGGCTGTAGATGGCGGTGTTGATGCCGACGAGCTGGCCGCCCATGTTGATCAGCGCACCGCCGGAATTGCCGGGATTGATGGCGGCGTCGGTCTGGATGAAATAGCCCGAATCCGAGACGCCGATATGGCTGCGCGCAAGCGCGGAAACGATGCCGCTGGTGGTGGTCTGGCCAACGCCGAAGGGATTGCCGATGGCCAGCACCAGGTCGCCCACCTCGAGCGCGTCGGAATCGCCGATGGCGATCACCGGGAACGGTTTGTCGGACTCGATCTTGAGCACGGCAAGGTCGAGCGTCTCATCCTTCAGCATCACCTTGCTGGTGAATTCGCGGCCGTCGGCGGTCGCCACCTTCACCTCGTCGGCGTCCTTGATGACGTGGAAATTGGTGACGATGACACCGCTCGGATCGACCAGCACGCCCGAGCCCAGCGAAGACTGCGCGCGCGGCTGGGCACGGCCGAAAAACTCCTCGAAGAAGGGGTCGCCTTCAAAGGGTGACGTCACCTTGGCCGTCTGCGAGGCATAGACGTTGACCACGGCGGGCGCCGTCTGCTTGACCAGCGGCGCGAAGGAAAGCTGGACCTCCTCGCGGCCGAACGGCACGCGCTTGTCCGGGCCGGAAGTGGCATTCTCGCCTTCGACGCCATGCAGCAAGTCGGTCAGCACATCGGAGAGCCCGGGATCGGCTGGCTTGGCGGCGTCCTCGGCCAGCGCCTGCCGGACTGCCGGTGCGGCTGCGAACACCATGAAGGCGCAGAGCAGAACAAGGGACAGTCTTTTGGCGCGCATTGCGAATCCTCCAAGCGAGTTCGGGCGCATTGTCCCGACGAATGTGCAAAATGAAAGGCTAAGCCGCTGAAATCCGATTATTTTAAGCAGCAAAGCAGCTACAGTTGGGCTTGAACATGAAAACCTTCGTTGGCCCCCATGAAAAAACAACTCCTGTCATTCCGTGACTTTTTGAAGACCGGCAAATTGGGTCCAGTCTCCCCCGGCATGACAATGGCCGAGATCGCTGCGGTGCTCGGCGCGCCTGAGCACGCCGATCCGAATTACTGGACGTTCGGAAAGCTCGAAATCTCATTTGATGGTGAGGCACCTTACCAGATGAATTGGTTCCAAATCGAGGAGGCCGGTTACCTGAAAGGCGACGTGGAGGTTCTCGCTGATGGCCTTGCGCTTTCCCTGGATGGGTTCAGTGGAAAGACAAAGGCATCGAAATTTCTGGGTGTTGGCCTTTGGACCGCGGATCAGGCCAAGGTTTTCTATGCACCTTGCGATGATAGTATCCTGCTGAACATCTGCGCCGGACCAATTCAGATGCACTTTCGCGTTGATGCCGACTTCACCGGCGACCAAAACGCCGAAACATATTTAAACAGTTCCGTCATATCGCAATTGATAGCCGAGATCGATTCCCGAGCCATCCTCGACAGTATCTATTCATATCCTTACCCGAAGACCGAGATGGTACCGGGTTCGTTCAATTGGAAGCTGTTGAGCGGCAGCCAATACCTGACTCTGTCCGCTGGACAACCAACACCGGCGAACGGAAAAGGGGCCCGCGGGCCCCTTTGAATTCAATCTGAAAAGTCGAAACCTTATGCGGCCGCGGCTTCGTCCGTGCCTTCCGCCTCGAGGCGGGCGCGGTCGCCGGCGCCCTTGGCGTCGGTGTCGCGGTCGACGAACTCGATGACCGCCATCGCGGCATTGTCGCCGTGACGGAAGCCCGCCTTCATGATGCGCAAATAGCCGCCGTTGCGGGTGGCATAGCGCGGGGCGATGGTGTCGAACAGGCGCTTGACGACGCCTTCATTGCCTATCTGGGCGATCACCTGGCGGCGGGCGTGCAGGTCGCCGCGCTTGCCGAGCGTCACCAGCTTCTCGACGATCGGACGCAGGTCCTTCGCCTTCGGCAAGGTGGTGACGATCTGCTCGTGTTCGAGCAGCGACACCGCCAGGTTGGCGAACATCGACTTGCGGTGGCTTATGCTGCGGGCGAAGCGGCGGCCTTTGAAACCGTGGCGCATGGCTCTTTTCCTTCTTCAGTTGTTCAAGAGGCCACGGCCTCTGATGGTTTTCCGCACGACCGTCGGATCGAGCGGCTCACGCCGCCGATCCTTGGAGTTCATGCTCAATATTGGTCTTCGTAACGTTTTGCGAGGTCTTCGATATTTTCCGGCGGCCAGTCCGGCACTTCCATACCGAGGTGCAGGCCCATCGCCGCCAGCACTTCCTTGATCTCGTTCAGCGACTTGCGGCCGAAGTTCGGGGTGCGCAGCATCTCGGCTTCGGTCTTCTGGATGAGATCGCCGATGTAGACGATGTTGTCGTTCTTCAGGCAGTTGGCCGAACGCACCGAAAGCTCGAGCTCGTCGACCTTCTTGAGCAGCGCCGGATTGAAGGCGAGTTCGGTGACGGCTTCCGCGGCGACTTCCTTCTGCGGCTCGTCGAAGTTGACGAACAGGCCAAGCTGATCCTGCAGGATGCGGGCGGCGAAAGCCACCGCGTCCTCGCCCGAGATCGAACCGTCGGTCTCGATGGTCATGGTCAGCTTGTCATAGTCGAGAACCTGGCCCTCGCGGGTGTTCTCGACCTTGTAGGAGACCTTCTTGACCGGCGAATAGAGGCTGTCGACGGGAATCAGGCCAATCGGCGCGTCCTCGGCGCGGTTGCGCTCGGCCGGCACGTAGCCCTTGCCGGTGTCGACGGTGAATTCCATGCGGATTTCAGCGCCTTCGTCCAGCGTGCAGATGACGTGGTCGGGGTTGAGGATCTCGACATCGCCAACCGTCTGGATGTCGCCGGCGAGAACCGCGCCCGGGCCCTGCTTGCGCACGACCATGCGCTTGGGGCCATCGCCTTCCATGCGGATGGCGATTTCCTTGATGTTGAGGACGATGTCGGTCACGTCCTCGCGCACACCGGCGATGGACGAGAATTCATGCAGAACGCCGTCGATCTGCACGGCGGTGACGGCCGCACCGCGCAGCGAAGACAGAAGCACGCGGCGCAGCGCGTTGCCGAGCGTGAGACCAAAGCCACGCTCGAGCGGCTCGGCGACCAGCGTGGTCAGCGTCTTCTTCTTCGACGAGAACTCGATCTTGTTCGGCTTGATCAGTTCCTGCCAATTTTTCTGGATCATGATGCTTTCCTTCCGTTGACCCGCCACCATCCAATCGTGGCGGGCGACCTGGAATACCGTGGAGGAACGCTCTGGGCGCTCACACGGCGTTCGATAGTGTTAGACGCGGCGCTTCTTGCGCGGGCGGCAGCCATTGTGCGGGATCGGCGTCACATCACGGATCGAGGTGATGGTGAAGCCGGCCGCCTGCAGGGCGCGCAGCGCCGATTCGCGACCGGAGCCTGGTCCGCAGACCTCGACTTCGAGCATGCGCATGCCGTGTTCCTGGGCCTTCTTGGCAACGTCCTCGGCAGCCATCTGGGCGGCGAACGGGGTCGACTTGCGCGAACCCTTGAAGCCCTGGGCACCGGCCGACGACCAGGCGATCGAATTGCCCTGCGCGTCGGTGATGGTGATCATCGTGTTGTTGAAGGTCGAATTGACGTGGGCAACGCCCGACGAGATGTTCTTGCGTTCGCGGCGGCGAACACGTGCGGCTTCCTTGGCCATGGTAGTCCTTTCAATTGATCTCTACACCGCCGTAATGCCAGCGGCTCCACCTGGAAAAGTGAGCAGTGAATTAGTGAGTAGTGACAGTGCAGGCGTCAACGCCGCAATCCACTACCCACTACCAGCTACTCACTCTCTTACTTCTTCTTGCCGGCGATCGATTTGGCCGGGCCCTTGCGGGTACGAGCATTGGTATGGGTGCGCTGACCGCGAACCGGCAGCGAGCGGCGATGACGCAGACCGCGGTAGCAGCCGAGATCCATCAGGCGCTTGATGTTCATCGACACTTCGCGGCGCAGGTCGCCTTCGACCTGGTAATCGCGGTCGATGGTCTCGCGGATCTGCAGCACTTCCGCGTCGGTCAACTGGTTGACGCGGCGCTCGGCCGGGATGCCGACCTTGTCGACGATCTCCTGGGCGAACTTCTTGCCAATGCCGTGAATGTACTGAAGCGCGATGACGACGCGCTTGTTGGTCGGAATGTTGACGCCGGCTATACGAGCCATGTTCTTCTCTTCTCCATATGGGCCGGCCACCCCTCGAAAACAAGGCAGATCCAGCGCTGTCCACATTGCCCCGCGTCCGGTGGAGGCCGGCCCTTGCGGGAGTTTCCAGTTCAAAGCGACTACCTTGCCCTTGCGGACAAGCAAAGTGCGCATCTGACAGGAAGACGGGCCGCCATACCGCAGCGAACCGTCTCCGTCAAGCTCAATCTTTAAATTCCCTTACCGCGCCTTTGTAGCCGCCGCGAGCACGGCTTCGATCTCGGCTGTTACCGCGTCGATACTAGCCATGCCGTCCACAGTCTTGAGCTTGCCCTTGGCGTAATAGTAGCCGGTCAGCGGAGCGGTCTTCTTGTAGTATTCCCGCAGGCGCTCTTCGAACACAGCCGGATTGTCGTCCTTGCGCACCGGCTGGCCGGCCGCCTTGGCATCATCGGCGCGCTTGACGATCCGGCCGACCAGGGCCCTGTCGTCGACGACGAGTTCGACAACCGTGTCGAGGCCGATGCCACGCTCCGAGAGCATCGATTCAACCGCATCGGCCTGCACCAGCGTACGCGGGTAGCCGTCGAGGATAAACCCCCTGGCGCAGTCGGCCTGATCGATACGCTCGGCGACGATGGCGTTGACGATGGCGTCGGAGACCAGCTCGCCGGCATCCATCACCGCCTTGGCACGCTTGCCGACCTCGGTACCCGCCTGGACGGCAGCACGCAGCATGTCACCCGTCGAGAGCTGGGGTATGCCGTGTTTTTCTACCAGTCTTTGTGCTTGTGTCCCCTTGCCCGCCCCCGGCGGCCCAAGCAAAATCAACCTCATCTGGCTTTCTTCCCCCCGCGCAGCTTCGACTTCTTGATCAGCCCTTCATACTGGTGCGCGATCAGGTGACCCTGAATCTGCGCAACCGTATCGAGCGTGACACTGACCACGATCAGAAGCGATGTGCCACCGAGGTAGAATGGTACGCCAGTCGCCGAGATCAGGAACTCCGGCAGCAGGCACACCAGCACCAGATAGATGGCGCCGACGACGGTGATGCGGGTGAGAACGTAATCGATGTAATCGGCGGTGCGCTCGCCCGGCCGGTAGCCCGGGATGAAGCCCGAATGCTTCTTGAGCTGGTCGGCGGTGTCCTTCGGGTTGAAGACAATCGCAGTGTAGAAGAAGGCGAAGAACACGATCATCGCCGCGTAGAATGCCATGTAGAGCGGCTGGCCGTGGCCGAGCGAGGCCAGGATGGTGCTGGCCCAGGCCGGCATGTTGGTCGCCTGCGAGAAACCGGCGACGGTCGCCGGCAGCAAGAGCAGCGACGACGCGAAGATCGGCGGGATGACGCCCGACGTGTTGAGCTTGAGCGGCAGGTGCGAGGTATCGCCCTGGAACATGCGATTGCCGACTTGGCGCTTCGGATACTGGATCAGCAGGCGGCGCTGAGCCCGCTCGAAGAAGACGATGAGCGCGATGACGACAATGGCCAGCACGATGATCGCCAGGATCAGGCCGGTCGACAGCGCGCCGGTGCGGCCGAGTTCCAGTGTCCCCGATATGGCGCGCGGCAGGCCGGCGACGATGCCGGAGAAGATGATCAGCGAAATGCCGTTGCCGATGCCGCGCGCGGTGATCTGTTCGCCGAGCCACATCAGGAACATGGTGCCGCCGACCAGCGTGACGACGGTCGAGAGACGGAAGAACATGCCGGGATCATTGACGATGCCGTTGCCGTTCTCCAGTCCCACCGAAATACCATAGGCCTGCACGAGCGCCAGGAGCACGGTGCCGTAGCGCGTATATTGGTTGATGACCTTGCGGCCCTGTTCGCCTTCCTTCTTCAGTGCTTCCAGCGAGGGAATGACCGAGGTCATCAGCTGCATGATGATGGAGGCGGAGATATAGGGCATGATGCCGAGCGCGAAGATCGCCATGCGCTGCACGGCACCGCCGGCGAACATGTTGAACATGCCGAGCACGCCCTTGCTCTGCGAGGAGAAGGCATGGGCGAAGGCGTCGGGATTGATCCCGGGAAGCGGGATGTAGGTGCCGAGACGGTAGACGAGCAACGCGCCGATGGTGAACCAGATTCGTTTCTTCAGGTCCTCCGCCTTGGCGAAGGCCGAGAAATTCAGATTCGAGGCTAGTTGTTCAGCAGCCGAAGCCATGCCTGATTCTCCGCTTGGTAACGCTTGATGGCCCGTGGGGTCAGGCGGTGCGTTTCACCGAAGCTCACGAGATAAGCTCCGGGCTGTAAACATGCAAGCGGCCGCGTTGACGCGGCCGCTAAATTGAGCAGATCAAAGCGCGATCGAAAGCAAAAACGAATGCCACTCTTGCCGGCCGCGCTTCAAATTGCCGTTACTCGGCAGCTGCCTTTTCCGGCAGCTTGACCGAACCGCCGGCCTTTTCGATCTTCTCGATCGCGGCCTTGGAGGCGCCGGCGACGTCGAAGGCGAGCTTGGCCTTGAGTTCGCCATCGGACAACACGCGCACGCCATCCTTGACGCGACGGATGACGCCGGCAGCGACAAGCGCCTCGGCCGTCACGGTTGCCTTGACGTCAAGCTTCTTGGCATCGACGGCTTCCTGAATGCGGGCCAGCGACACGACAACGAAGCTCTTGGCGAAGATGTTGTTGAAGCCACGCTTCGGCAGGCGCCGATAGAGCGGCATCTGGCCACCCTCGAAGCCGTTGACGGCAACGCCGGAGCGCGCCTTCTGGCCCTTGACGCCGCGACCGGCGGTCTTGCCCGAACCGGAGCCGATACCGCGGCCGAGACGCTTCTTGGAGTGCGTCGCGCCGTCCTTGTCACGCAGATCGTTGAGTTTCATCTTGCTTCTCCTGCGCTTTGGCTCAGCCCTCGTCCACGACGCGGACGAGATGCTGGACGGCAGCGATCATGCCGCGCACGGAGGGCGTATCTTCCAGCGTGCGCTGCTTGTGCATCTTGTTGAGGCCGAGGCCGACCAGCGTCGCGCGCTGTTCCTTCGGACGGCGGATCGGCGAGCCGATCTGCTCAACGGTGATGGTCTTGGTTGCTTTCTTGGCCATGGTCAAAATCCCTGGTCAGATCGACTATTCTTCAGCCGCAACGGCGGTGCCGCGGCGGGCCTGAAGGGTCGAATACTTGATGCCGCGCGCAGCAGCCACATCCTTGGGATGCATCTGGCTCTTCAGCGCGTCGAAGGTGGCGCGAACCATGTTGTAGGGGTTCGACGAACCCATCGACTTGGCGACCACGTCATGCATGCCGAGCGTCTCGAAGACGGCGCGCATCGGGCCGCCGGCGATGATGCCGGTACCCTGCTTGGCGGCGCGCAGCAGCACGCGGCCCGCACCCCAGCGTCCTTCGACGTCGTGATGCAGCGTGCGGCCCGAGCGCAGCGGCACGAAGATCATGTCGCGCTTGGCCGATTCGGTCGCCTTGCGGATGGCTTCCGGCACTTCGCGCGCCTTGCCGTGACCGAAGCCGACACGGCCCTTCTGGTCGCCGACGACGACGAGTGCGGCGAAGCCGAAGCGGCGGCCACCCTTGACGACCTTGGCGACGCGATTGATGTGGACGAGCTTGTCCACCATGCCATCGTCGCGCTCTTCACGCTCGCGGCCGCGGCCGCCTTCCCTACGTTCCTGTGCCATATCCTGTTCCTTGTTCTTTTCCGGAAGCACGGGTTGCTGATTGCTGACGCCACTTTTGGGTCGTCAGCGGTGAACTTCTCCTTTGCATGATCTTGTCCGAAAAGTCTGCAACTTTTCGGGATCATGCATTAGAAGCTGAGACCGCCTTCGCGGGCTGCCTCGGCCAGCGCCTTGACGCGGCCGTGATAGATGTACGGGCCACGATCGAAGACGACCTCCTTGACGCCGGCCTTGGCGGCGCGCTCGGCGATCAGCTTGCCGATCGCGGCCGCCGCGGCGGTGTCGGCGCCGGTCTTGAGCGAACCCTTGAGGTCCTTCTCGAGCGTCGAGGCGGCAGCGATGGTGTGCCCCTTGGCGTCGTCGATCACCTGGACATAGATGTTTTTCGACGTGCGGTGCACCGAAAGACGCGGACGTTCGCCGGCGACTTTCTTGATCTGGCGACGGACGCGTTGCGCACGGCGCTGGATGGCTTCCTTGGTACCCATGATGTCTTCCTTGCCTTCAAAAAACGGGGGCCGCCATATGCGGTAGGCGAAACGCCTCCCGCGACCGCTCCCCGCGGCGTTACACTTCCGTGGCTTGGCCGGGTCCGAAAAGTCCGCGACTTTTCAGGGCCAAGCCGACTACTTCTTCTTGCCTTCCTTGCGGACGATCTTCTCGCCGGCGTAACGGACACCCTTGCCCTTGTAAGGCTCGGGACCGCGGTATTCGCGGATCTCCGCGGCAACCTGGCCGACCTGCTGCTTGTCGATGCCGGCCACGGTGATTTCGGTCGGCTTCGGCACGGTGATCGTGATGCCGGCAGGCGTCTCGTAGACGACATCGTGGCTGAAGCCAAGAGCCAGCTGCAGGTTCTTACCCTGCAAGGCAGCGCGATAGCCGACGCCGGTGATCTCGAGCTTCTTCTCGAAACCGTCCTTGACACCCTGCAGGATGTTGACGATCTGCGTGCGCGACATGCCCCACTTGGAGCGGGCAGTCTTGGTCTGGTCGCGCGGCTGGACAGCGATCTCGCTGCCTTCCATCTTGACCAGCACTTCGTCGTTCACCACGAACTTCAGCTCGCCCTTGGGGCCCTTCGCCGTCACGGTCTGGCCGTTGACGGTCGCGGTCACGCCCTGCGGCAGCGAAACGGGTTTCTTTCCAATACGAGACATTTTGTTGTCCTCGTCACTTCTCTTGTTTCAGGTCTCTGTCTTCGGAACGATCCGCAGACCGGATTCCAATTTGCGGTGAGCTGCCAGATCAAAAGATCTGGCAGAGGATCTCGCCGCCGACGTTCTGCTCGCGTGCTTCGTGGTCGGCCATCACGCCCTTCGGTGTCGAAAGGATGGCGATCCCGAGGCCGTTGGCGACGTGCGGGATCGACTTGGCCGAAACGTAAACGCGGCGGCCGGGCTTCGAAACGCGGGCTATTTCGCGCACGACCGGAGCACCGTCGAAATACTTCAGCTCGATTTCGATTTCGGACTTGCCGTTGTCGAAGTCGGTCTGGCTGTAATCGCGGATATAGCCTTCAGCCTTCAGCACGTCGAGGACACGGGTGCGCAGACGCGAGGCCGGCGTCGAGACACTCGACTTCTTGCGGCCATAGGCGTTGCGGATGCGGGTCAGCATATCGCCGAGAGGATCGCTCAATGACATGTTATGTCCTCCTTACCAGCTCGACTTGACCAGGCCCGGGATCTGGCCGTTATTGCCGAGATCCCGAAGCGCGATGCGCGATACTTTGAGCTTGCGATAGTAGGCGCGCGGACGGCCGGTGACTTCGCAGCGGTTGCGGATGCGGATCTTGGCCGAGTTGCGCGGCAGGGCAGCAAGCTTCAGCTGAGCGCGGAAGCGCTCTTCCATCGGCTTGGACTGATCCATGATGATCGCCTTCAGCGCGGCGCGCTTGGGACCGTACTGGTCGGCAAGCTTGCGGCGCCTGTTGTTCTTCTCGACTGAGCTGGTCTTTGCCATTTCAGATTTTTCCTTTTCTCGCTGCCGTTACTGGCGGAAGGGGAAGTTGAAAGCCTTGAGCAAAGCCCTGGCTTCGTCATCCGTCTTCGCAGTCGTACAAACGATGACGTCCATGCCCCAGATCTGATCAACCTTGTCGTAGTTGATCTCCGGAAACACGATGTGTTCCTTGATGCCCATGGCGTAGTTGCCACGGCCATCGAAGCTCTTGGGGTTCAGTCCGCGGAAGTCGCGGACGCGCGGCAGCGCGATGTTCACGAGGCGGTCGAGGAACTCGTACATACGTTCCTTGCGCAGCGTGACTTTGGCGCCGATCGGCATGTTCTCGCGGACCTTGAAGCCAGCGATCGAATTGCGAGCGCGGGTGACGACGGCCTTCTGGCCGGCGATCATCGCCAGGTCCTCGGCCGCGACCGAAGGCTTCTTCGAATCGGCGGTCGCTTCGCCGACACCCATGTTCAGCACGATCTTGTCGAGGCGCGGAACCTGCATGTCGTTGTCGTAGCCGAACTGCTCCTGCAGCGCCTTGCGAATGGTCTCGTTATAGACCTGCTTGAGGCGCGGCGTGTTGTTGGCAGTCGCCTGCTTGGTTTGAGCCTTAGCCATTGATGACTTCTCCCGAGCGCTTGGCGACGCGCACCTTCTTGCCGTCCTTCTGGAAGATGAATCCGACACGGGTCGGCTTGCCATCCTTCGGGTCGGCCAGCGCGATGTTCGACAGCTGGATCGGCGCTTCCTTGGTGATGATCCCGCCCTCTTGGGACTGGGACTGCTTCTGGTGACGACGGATCATGTTGACGCCGCGCACCAGCGCGGTGTCATCCTTCGGCTGAACCGAGAGGACTTCGCCCGAACGGCCCTTGTCCTTGCCGGCCAGCACGACGACCTTGTCGCCTTTTCTAATCTTTTGCATTGGTCCGGCTCCTTACAGCACTTCAGGCGCGAGCGAGATGATCTTCATGTGGTTCTTGGCGCGGAGTTCGCGCGGAACCGGTCCGAAGATACGCGTGCCGATCGGCTCTTTCTTGTTGTCGACGAGAACGGCCGCGTTCTTGTCGAAACGGATCACGCTGCCGTCCGGGCGGCGGATGTCCTTGGCCGTGCGAACCACGACCGCCTTCATCACATCGCCCTTCTTAACGCGGCCGCGCGGAATGGCTTCCTTGATCGACACCACGATGATGTCGCCCACGGAAGCGTATTTCCGCTTCGAGCCGCCCAGCACCTTGATGCACATGACACGACGCGCGCCGGAATTATCCGCCACGTCGAGGTTTGTTTGCATCTGAATCATGACTGGCCGCCTTCTTCTTTTCTAACGGGACGGGCTCGAAGCCCCTCCCCGGTCTGTCCAAAATTCGTTGTTTACGCCCAGAGGTCAGGCTTGGTCCGAGGACACGACGATCCAGCGCTTGTCCTTGGAAATCGGCTTCGATTCCTGGATGAACACCTGATCGCCGACCTTGTGGGCGTTGTTCTCGTCGTGCGCCTTGTACTTCTTGGTCATGCGCACGGTCTTCTTCATCACGGGATGCGTGAAGCGCCGTTCGACCTTGACGACAACCGTCTTCTCGTTCTTGTCGCTGACGACGGTGCCCTGCAGAATGCGCTTTGGCATGGTTTTCGTCCTTAAGCCTTCTTGGCCGCGGACTTTTCCGCAGCGATGGTCTTGATACGCGCAATGTCCTTGCGAACCTGCCTCACGCGCGCGGTCTTCTCGAGCTGGCCGGTGGCCTTCTGGAAGCGCAGGTTGAACTGCTCCTTCTTCAGGCTGGCCAGGTCGTCGGTCAGCTGGTCCTGGGTCTTGGTCCGGATGTCTTCGGCTTTCATGATCAGCCCGTCCTTATTCTGCGATGCGCTGTACGAAGCGCGTCCTGACCGAGAGCTTGGCCGCGCCGAGACGCAGCGCCTCACGGGCGGTTTCTTCATTGACGCCGTCGATCTCGAACATGATGCGGCCCGGCTTGACGCGCGCGGCCCAGTAGTCGACCGCGCCCTTGCCCTTGCCCATGCGGACTTCGGTCGGCTTCGAGGTGACCGGCACATCCGGGAAAATACGGATCCAGACGCGGCCAGCGCGCTTCATTTCGCGAGTGATCGCGCGGCGGGCCGCCTCGATCTCACGCGCGGTGACGCGGTTCGGCTCAAGCGCCTTCAGCCCGAAACCACCGAAATCCAGGTTGGTGCCGCCCTTTGCGGTACCATGGATACGGCCCTTGAACTGCTTGCGGAACTTTGTGCGCTTTGGCTGCAGCATCGTTCTAACTCCAAATTCCTAAATGTCTCAGGCGTTTTCGCGACGACGACCGCGTTCGCGATCACCACCACCGCCATGCGCAGCATCACCCTCGGTCGCACGACGCTCCGAAGCCATCGGATCGTGCTCGAGGATCTCGCCCTTGAATACCCAGACCTTGACGCCGCAAATGCCGTAGGCCGTATTCGCCTCGGCCGTGCCGTAGTCGACATCGGCGCGCAGCGTATGCAGCGGCACGCGACCTTCACGATACCATTCCATGCGCGCGATCTCGGCGCCGCCAAGGCGGCCGGCGCAGTTGATGCGGATGCCTTCGGCACCGAGGCGCATGGCCGACTGCACGGCACGCTTCATGGCGCGGCGGAACGCGATGCGGCGCTCGAGCTGCTGGGCGATCGACTGGGCGACCAGGGTCGCGTCGATTTCCGGCTTGCGCACTTCGACGATGTTGAGGTGCGTCTCGGACTTCGTCATCTCCATCAGCTTCTTGCGAAGCTTCTCGATGTCGGCGCCCTTCTTGCCGATGATCAGACCCGGGCGCGCGGCATGGATGGTGACGCGGCACTTCTTGTGCGGACGCTCGATCACGACCTTCGAGATGGCAGCCTGCTTGAGCTCCTTCTCAAGATACTTGCGGATCTTGATGTCCTCGTGCAGCAGCTTGCCGTACTCGCCGGTGTTCGCGAACCAGCGCGAATCCCAGGTGCGGTTGATGCCGAGGCGAAGACCGATCGGATTGACTTTCTGGCCCATTATGCGGCCTCCCCTTTTTCTTCGACTTCACGAACGACGATCGTGAGGTGCGAGAACGGCTTCTCGATACGGCTGGCGCGACCACGGCCACGAGCGTGGAACCGCTTCATGACGATCGACTTGCCGACATAGGCTTCCGCCACGATCAGTGCATCGACGTCGAGGTCGTGGTTGTTTTCCGCGTTGGCGATTGCCGATTCCAGCGTCTTCTTGACCGTGCCGGAAATCCGCTTGGCCGAGAATTCGAGATCGGAAAGCGCTGTCGCGACCTTCTTGCCGCGGATCAGCGCGGCAACCAGGTTCAGCTTCTGCGGGCTGATACGGATCGTGCGCAACACGGCGCGCGCTTCGTTGTCAGCAAGCCTGCGCGGAGCTTTGGCCTTGCCCATGATTATTTCCTCTTCGCCTTCTTATCCGCGCCGTGACCGTAATAGGTCCGCGTCGGAGCGAATTCACCGAACTTGTGACCGACCATGTCCTCGTTCACCGCGACGGGAACATGCTTCTGGCCGTTGTAGACACCGAAGGTGAAGCCGACGAACTGCGGCAGGATGGTGGAGCGACGGCTCCACATCTTGATCACCTCATTGCGACCACCTTCACGAACCTTGTCCACCTTCTTGAGAAGGTAGCCGTCGATGAAGGGGCCTTTCCAAATAGAACGAGTCACTTGGCGTTACCTCTTCTTAGCTCTTGCGCTGATGGCGCGAGCGCAGGATGAACTTGTCGGTCGCCTTGTTGGACCGCGTCTTCTTGCCTTTGGTCGGCTTGCCCCACGGGCTGACCGGATGACGGCCACCAGAGGTGCGGCCTTCGCCGCCGCCATGCGGGTGGTCGACCGGGTTCATGGTCACGCCGCGATTGTGCGGACGCTTGCCACGCCAAACCGTGCGGCCGGCCTTGCCGTCGTTGATGTTGCCGTGGTCCGGATTGGACACGGCACCGACGGTGGCCATGCAGGAGCCGTGAACGACACGCTGCTCGCCCGAGTTGAGGCGCAGGATCGCCATACCCTGGTCGCGGCCGACCAGCTGGCCGTAACCACCTGCCGACCGGGCGACCTGGGCGCCTTTGCCTGGCTTCAGCTCGATGTTGTGGACGATGGTGCCGACCGGCATCGAGGCCAACGGCATCGCATTGCCCGGCTTCACGTCGACCGCTTCGCCGGCCACGATCTTGTCGCCGGGAGCCAGACGCTGCGGAGCGATGATGTAGGACAGCTCACCGTCATCATACTTGATCAGCGCGATGAAGGCGGTGCGGTTCGGATCATATTCGATGCGCTCGACCGTGCCGACAACGTCGAACTTGCGGCGCTTGAAGTCGATGATGCGGTACGAACGCTTGTGACCGCCGCCGATGAAGCGGGCCGTGATGCGGCCGTGATTGTTGCGGCCGCCCGACTTGGTCAGGCCTTCGGTCAGGCCCTTGACGGGCTTGCCCTTGTAGAGACCCGAGCGGTCGACGATGACCAGCTGGCGGGTGCTCGGCGTTATCGGGTTGAATTTCTTAAGTGCCATTGTCCTGTCCTCGCGGCCTTGCTCAGAGACCCGTCGCGACGTCGATCGACTGGCCGTCGGCCAGCGTCACGATCGCCTTCTTGACGTCGCTCTGGCGGCCGATCGTGCCGCGGAAGCGCTTGATCTTGCCCTTGCGGACAAGCGTGTTCACGGCCATCACCTTGACGCCGAACAGCGCTTCGACGGCGGCCTTGATTTCTGGCTTCGACGCCTTCTTGGCGACGTTGAAGACGACCTGGTTCTGCTCGGAGGCCATGGTCGACTTTTCGGTGATCGCCGGCGAGACGATCACGTCGTAGTGACGAAGGTCGGTCATTTAAAGCGCTCCTCGAGAGCCTCGACGGCGGCCTTCGAAAGGACCAGCGTGCCGCGGCGCAGAATGTCGTAGACGTTGATGCCCTGGATGGGCAGCACGTCGATGTTGGGGATGTTGGTGGCTGCCAGCTTGAAGTTCTTGTCAAGCTCGGCGCCGCCAATCACCAAGGCGTTGGTCAGGCCCAGCGTCGCGAAATTCGCGATCAGCGCCTTCGTCTTGGCCTCGGTCAGCTTCAACTCGTCGATGATGATGATCGACGCGCTCTTGGCCTTGGCCGAGAGAGCATGCTTGAGGCCAAGCGCACGAACCTTCTTGGGCAGTTCGTGCTCATGGCTGCGAACGACCGGGCCGTGGGCCTTGCCGCCGCCGCGGAACTGCGGAGCGCGTGCCGAGTGGTGACGAGCGCGGCCCGTACCCTTCTGCTTGTACATTTTGGCGCCGGTGCGCGCGATTTCGGCGCGGCCCTTGGCCTTGTGCGTGCCCTGCTGCTTCTTGGCAAGCTGCCAGCGCACGACGCGCTGCAGGATGTCCTCGCGCGGATCAAGGCCGAAAATTCCGTCGGAAAGTTCCACCTTGCCGGCGTCTTTACCGCCGAGCGTTGTGATCTTGAGATCCATTATTCCGCTCCCTCTGTGGCCGGAGCCTCGTTCTTCGCAGCTGCCGCAACAGCGCGGATCGCGGCGGGCTTCGGCGCATTGGCCGGCAGCGCCACCTTGGCCGCGTCGCGGACCAGGATCCAGGCGCCCTTCGATCCGGGAACCGCTCCGCGGATCAGGATCAGGCCGCGGTCGGCGTCGGTCGAGACGATCTCGACATTCTGCGTGGTGACGCGGGTGTCGCCCATGTGGCCAGCCATATGCTTGCCCTTGAACACCTTGCCCGGGTCCTGACGCTGGCCAGTCGAACCGTGTGTACGGTGCGAGACCGAGTTACCGTGCGTCGCGCGGCCACCACCCATGTGGTGGCGCTTGATGACGCCCTGGAAACCCTTGCCGATCGTCGTGCCCGTCACATCGACCTTCTGGCCGGCGACAAAGTGCTCGACGGTGATCTCGGCGCCAACGTCGATCATGTTGTCGGCGGAGACGCGGAACTCGGCAACCTTCGCCTTCGGCTCGACGGAAGCGGTCGCGAAATGGCCGCGCATCGCCTTCGACGTGTTCTTCACCTTGGCGAGGCCAACGCCGAGCTGAACGGCAGTGTAGCCATTCTTCTCCTGCGTGCGCTGTGCCACGACCTGGCAGTTCTCCATCTGGAGAACGGTGACGGGAACATGTTCCCCGGCATCATTATAGATGCGGGTCATTCCCACCTTCTTTGCAATCACACCTGAACGCATCGGTTCAATTCCTTTAGAGTTCCGGGCCAGGGACACCGCCCCTTACCGCGCTCTCATTCCCTTAGAGCTTGATCTCGACGTCGACGCCGGCGGCCAGATCGAGCTTCATCAAAGCATCGACGGTCTGCGGGGTCGGATCGACGATGTCGAGCAGACGCTTGTGCGTGCGCATCTCGAACTGCTCGCGGCTCTTCTTGTCGACGTGGGGCGACCGGTTGACCGTGAACTTTTCGATCCGCGTCGGCAGCGGAATGGGGCCGCGGACGTTTGCACCAGTGCGCTTGGCCGTCGACACGATTTCCTTCGTCGAGGCGTCGAGCACGCGGTGGTCAAACGCCTTCAGGCGGATGCGGATATTCTGTCCGTTCATGCGTCACTTCCTTGTTCTGGCGCGGCGCGGGCAACTCCGGCGCCCGCGACAGATCGGTTTAAGTCCAAATTACTCTTTGATGGTGACGACGATGCCGGCACCGACGGTGCGGCCGCCTTCACGGATGGCGAAGCGCAGCTTCTCTTCCATGGCGATCGGCACGATCAGCTCGACATCGACCGTGATGTTGTCGCCAGGCATCACCATCTCGGTGCCTTCCGGCAGCGACACGATGCCGGTCACGTCGGTCGTGCGGAAGTAGAACTGCGGACGGTAGTTGGTGAAGAACGGCGTGTGACGGCCACCTTCGTCCTTGGTCAGGATGTAGGCTTCGGCCACGAACTTCTTGTGCGGCTTCACCGTGCCGGGCTTGGCCAGAACCTGGCCGCGCTCGACACCTTCACGGTCGACACCGCGCAGCAGCGCGCCGATGTTGTCGCCAGCCTGGCCCTGATCGAGCAGCTTGCGGAACATTTCCACACCCGTGCAGGTCGTCTTGGTCGTCGGACGGATGCCGATGATTTCCAGCTCCTCGCCGACCTTGACCACGCCGCGCTCGACGCGGCCGGTCACGACCGTGCCACGGCCCGAGATCGAGAACACGTCCTCGATCGGCATCAGGAACGGCTTGTCGAGCGGACGAACCGGCGTCGGGATGTAGGCGTCGACCTGAGCCATCAGCTCGCGGATCGCGTCCTCGCCGATCGTCTTGTTCGAATCCTCGAGCGCTGCCAGCGCCGAACCCTTGACGATCGGAATGTCGTCGCCGGGGAATTCGTTCTTCGACAGCAATTCGCGAACCTCGAGCTCGACCAGTTCGAGCAGCTCGGCGTCGTCAACCTGGTCGACCTTGTTCAGGAACACCACGATCGACGGCACGCCGACCTGACGGGCAAGCAGGATGTGCTCGCGGGTCTGCGGCATCGGGCCGTCGGCGGCCGACACCACCAGGATCGCGCCGTCCATCTGCGCGGCACCGGTGATCATGTTCTTCACATAGTCGGCGTGGCCGGGGCAGTCGACATGCGCGTAGTGGCGGTTGGCCGTCTCGTATTCGACGTGAGCCGTCGAGATCGTGATGCCGCGCGCCTTCTCTTCCGGCGCCGCGTCGATCTGGTCATAGCGCTTGTATTCGCCAAAATACTTGGTGATCGCAGCCGTCAGCGACGTCTTGCCATGGTCAACGTGACCAATCGTGCCGATGTTCACATGAGGCTTAGTGCGCTCGAATTTACCTTTTGCCATGTGATGTCTCCATTTCCTGCTCGCCCATGCGGGCTTTGAATTGCGTTACCGCGGCAGCTCTTTCGAGTTACGCGTATTTCTTCTGGACTTCCTGAGCGACCGCGGTCGGGACCGGCTCGTAGTGATCGAACTGCATCGTGTAGGCCGCGCGGCCCTGGCTCATCGAGCGCAGGTTGTCGACGTACTTGAACATGTTGGCGAGCGGCACCATCGCGTTGATGACGACGGCGACGCCGCGCGCTTCCTGGCCCTGGATCTGGCCACGACGGCCGTTCAGATCGCCAATGACGCTGCCGACGTAGTCTTCCGGCGTCACTACCTCGACCTTCATGATCGGCTCGAGCAGCTGCACGCCGAGCTTGGGCGCTGCTTCACGGAAGCATGCGCGGGATGCGATTTCGAAGGCGAGCACCGAGGAGTCGACGTCATGGTAGGCGCCGTCGATGAGCGTCGCCCTGACGCCGATCATCGGGAAGCCGGCGAACGGACCAGCGCCCATGACGCTCTGGATGCCCTTTTCGACGCCCGGGATGTATTCCTTCGGCACCGCGCCGCCGACGATCTTGGACTCGAACACGAAATCCTCGCTCTCGGAATTCGGCTCGAACACAACCTTGACGCGCGCGAACTGGCCGGTACCGCCGGTCTGCTTCTTGTGGGTGTAGTCCTGCTCGTGCTTGCGGGTGATCGTCTCGCGATAAGCCACCTGCGGCGCGCCGACATTGGCTTCGACCTTGAACTCGCGACGCATGCGGTCGACGATGATGTCGAGGTGCAACTCGCCCATGCCGGAGATGATGGTCTGGCCGCTTTCCTCGTCGGTCTTGACGCGGAAGGACGGATCCTCGGCCGCCAGGCGGTGAAGGGCGAGGCCCATCTTTTCCTGGTCGTTCTTGGTCTTCGGCTCGATGGCGATCTGGATGACCGGATCGGGGAATTCCATGCGCTCGAGGATGACCGGGTGCAGCGGATCGCACAGCGTGTCGCCGGTGGTCGTGTCCTTCAGGCCAGCCAGAGCGACGATGTCGCCGGCGAAAGCTTCTTCGACGTCGGCGCGCGAATTCGCATGCATCTGCAGCATGCGGCCGATGCGCTCCTTCTTGCCCTTCACGGTGTTGTCGACAGAGACGCCCTTGGAGAGCTTGCCCGAATAGATGCGGGCAAAGGTCAGCGAACCGACGAAGGGGTCGTTCATGATCTTGAAGGCAAGCATCGACAGCGGCTCGTTGTCGTCCGCATGACGCTCGATCTCGGCGTCGGTCTTGGCATCGACACCCTTGATGGCGGGAACGTCGGCCGGCGACGGCAGGTATTCGACAACGGCGTCGAGCAGCGGCTGCACGCCCTTGTTCTTGAAGGCCGAGCCGCAGAACATCGGGTAGAACTTGACCGCGATCGTGCCCTTTCGGATCAGCGAACGGATTTCGTCATTCGACGGCATCTTGCCTTCGAGGTAGTTCTCGAGCGCCGTCTCGTCCATCTCGACGGCGGCTTCGATCATCTTCTCGCGATATTCCTCGGCACGCGCCTTGAGGTCGGCCGGGATCTCGACGATGTCCCAGGCAGCGCCGAGCGTCTCGTCGCGCCAGACGAGCGCGTTCATCTCGACGAGGTCGACGACACCCTTGAATTCGGTCTCGGCGCCGATCGGCAGCTGCATGACGACAGCCTGCGCACCGAGGCGCGACCCGATCATCTCGACCGAGCGGTAGAAGTCGGCGCCGATCTTGTCCATCTTGTTGCAGAAGATCATGCGCGGCACGCGGTACTTGTCGGCCTGGCGCCAGACGGTTTCCGTCTGAGGCTCGACACCGGCATTGGCGTCGAGCAGCGCGATGGCGCCGTCGAGCACGCGCAGCGAACGCTCAACTTCGATGGTGAAGTCGACGTGTCCGGGGGTGTCGATGATGTTGAAGCGGTGCATCTTGCCATCACGACCCTTCCAGAAGGTCGTGGTCGCGGCGGACGTGATGGTGATGCCGCGTTCCTGCTCCTGCTCCATCCAGTCCATGGTGGCAGCGCCGTCGTGCACTTCGCCGATCTTGTGCGACTTGCCCGTGTAATAGAGGACGCGCTCGGTGGTCGTCGTCTTGCCGGCGTCAATATGCGCCATGATACCGAAATTGCGGTAGTCTTCGATTTTGTATTCGCGGGCCATCGTAGCTGCCTCTCAGTCCTGTTCGCGCTTTACCAGCGGTAGTGTGCGAAAGCGCGGTTGGCTTCAGCCATCTTGTGGGTGTCTTCACGCTTCTTCACGGCGGTGCCGCGGTTGTTGGCCGCGTCCATCAGCTCGCCGGAGAGGCGGTCGACCATGGTGGTCTCGTTGCGGTTGCGGGCCGCGGCGATCAGCCAGCGGATCGCCAGCGCCTGGCGGCGCTCGGGACGAACGTCGACCGGAACCTGGTAGGTGGCGCCGCCGACGCGACGCGAACGCACTTCCACATGCGGCGCGACATTGTCGAGCGCCTGGTGGAAGACGGTGACCGGCTCCTGCTTGGTCTTCGACTGGACCTGGTCCAACGCGCCGTAGACGATGGTCTCGGCAACCGACTTCTTGCCGTCATACATGACGGCGTTCATGAACTTGGTGACGATCAGATCGCCGAACTTGGGATCCGGGTTGATCTCACGCTTTTCTGCACTGTGACGACGCGACATGGCTTTTGTCTCTCAATCTCGTAGCCTTGCGCCGGAAAGCGCCAAGGCCGGAAAATCTTACTTCGGACGCTTGGCACCGTATTTCGAACGGCGCTGCTTGCGGTTCTTCACGCCCTGCGTGTCGAGCACGCCGCGGATGATGTGGTAGCGCACGCCCGGAAGATCCTTGACGCGGCCGCCGCGGATCATGACCACGGAGTGTTCCTGAAGGTTGTGACCTTCGCCGGGGATGTAACCGATCACTTCAAAACCATTGGTCAGGCGGATCTTGGCCACCTTGCGCAGCGCCGAGTTCGGCTTCTTCGGCGTCGTCGTATAGACGCGCGTGCAGACGCCCCGCTTCTGCGGGTTCTGCTGCATGGCCGGGACCTTGTTGCGCTTCACCGGCGCAATGCGCGGCTTGCGGATCAGCTGGTTGACGGTAGGCATTAAACCCTCTTGTCTCTCAATTCCGTGTCTCGTGCCGGTCAAGGCTCGCTCAAAGCGTCATTTCCATACGCAAATTCGGGCCACAAACCGCGCCTCGCGGTCTTGCCCGAACAAATCGCAGAGGAAGCGGAAACCGCTTCGTGCACGCCGGAAATGTCTTTTCGCTCGTAAAACGAACCCTGTTTGAGGCAAACTCCAAAGCGTGTCGCTTCGGAAGGGAGAGCCTCACATCGGTTCTGACTGGGCGGCTTCTACTCGTAAGCCCGCGAACCGTCAACCCCGCAGCGGCAAATATTGCATCGAAGCCGGGGCTTGGCAGCCATGCGAAAACCGCATGTAATTTTCTTTCGCCGTTTTGCAAGGCCGAGGAAGAAAGTGACCGGCCTTTGGTTGTTGCGGGGCCTTGCTTCGTGCGAAAATGGCCACATGAACACAGACAATCCCTCGCCGCGGAGGAATCGGCCCGTGAACGACAATGAAGAACGCCCGGTCACCATCATCACCGGCCGGGTGTGGAAGAAGAAAGGCGGCACGCCGGAAGGCGTGCATGTCATGCTGGTGGCGCCCGATGACGATTCGGCCGTCCGCCGCGCGCTCGAATCGCTCGCGGCGGAAGGCTACGCCGAAGCCGAACTCGACCAGATCGGCGACATGGAGGGCGAGCCCGACGATGAGCCGCATCTTTCGGCCTTCCAGGGCGCACTCGAAGGCGAAGTGTCGATCGTGACCTTCGACGTGCCGATCTGATCGCAGGCGTGATGCCCCTCGCCTGCCCTGCGCCGCAGTGCCGATTCGTTCGGATGGCTGGCATGGTCGACGCTTGCCCGTCATGGCCGATCTGCTAAGAGACGCGCAGTCGTCCAAACCCGGCGGAGCCTCATGTCCTCATCCATCTCGCCCATAAAAATCGGCATTGTCGGCGTCGGCAAGATCGTCCGCGACCAACACCTTCCGGCACTGGCCAAGGATCGGGACTACCAGTTGATCGCGGCGGCCAGCCGGCACGGCAAGGTCGACGGCATCGCGAATTTCCCAGATATAGAGACAATGCTTGGCGCGGTTCCCGAACTCGACGCGGTGTCGTTGTGCATGCCGCCGCAGTTCCGCTACGATTCCGCGCGCAAGGCGCTCGAGGCCGGAAAGCACGTCTTCCTGGAAAAACCGCCGGGTGCCACGGTCAGCGAGGTCGAGGACCTGAAGGCGTTCGCGGCGAAACAAGGCGTTTCGCTGTTCGCCAGCTGGCATTCGCGCTACGCGCCGGCGGTGGAAGCGGCGCGGACATTCCTGGCTTCGACCAAAATCAAATCGGCGGCGATCGTCTGGAAGGAAGATGTGCGCCGCTGGCACCCGAACCAGGACTGGATCTGGCAGCCTGGCGGTTTCGGCGTCTTCGATCCCGGCATCAACGCGCTGTCGATCGCAACCTACATCCTGCCGGCCATGTACATCACCTCGGCCGTGCTCGATTTTCCGGAGAACCGTGATGCACCGATCGCGGCCCAGGTCGTCTTCCGCGCGGCGAACGGATCCGATGTGACGATGGATCTCGACTGGTTGCAGACCGGACCGCAGAGCTGGGACATCCTGGCCGACACGGATGCTGGACAGATGGTGCTCTCGGGTGGCGGCTCGAAGCTCGCCGTCGATGGCAATATCGGACACGAGGAGCCGGAAGCGGAATATCCGATGCTCTATCGGCGATTTGCCGAGATCGTCCACGCCCGAACGTCGGATGTGGACCTGGCGCCACTCCAGCACGTGGCCGACGCGTTCATGCTGGGCAAGCGCAATGTGGTGGAAGCGTTTTTCGACTGAAGGTCACCGGGTGCCCCTGGCCTCAGTCGACGATCGCGATGGCAAAGCCGTCATAACCCTTGGCGCCGACGGTCTGGATGGCGGTGCCGTCCAGGCGTTTGTCGCCGCCGATGAAGGAAAACGCCGCGCGTGCGCCTTCGACATTGGCATCGCGGCCATCCTCATCCAGCACGGCGCCGTCACGGATGACGTTGTCGCAGACGATGACCGTTCCGGAGCGCGACAGCCGCAAGGCCCAGGACAGATAGTTCGGGTTGTTCGGCTTGTCGGCATCGATGAAGACGAGATCGAACGGGCCGGCATTCTCGCCACCGAGTGCGGCGAGCGATTGGAGCGCTGAACCGACGCGCAATTCCACGCGGTCCGCGACATCGGCCCGCTCGAAATTCGAACGCGCGACGCTGGCATGATGCGGATCGAGTTCGAGCGTCACGACCTTGCCCTCGGCGGGCAGACCCCGCGCCATCCAGATGGTCGAATAGCCGCCCAGCGTGCCGATTTCGAGCACCTTTTTCGCGCCGCTGATGCGCACCAGCAGCGAGAGCAGTTTTCCTTGCGCCGCCGAGACGTCGATCGCCGGCAGGCCCTCGTCGCGGTTGGCCGCCAGAACCGCCTCGAGAACGGGATCCGCCTCGAACAGCGAGGAAACGATGTAGTTGTCGACAGCCGTCCAGGTCTCCGTGTTCATCTGCTTTCCTCCGATCTTGAAAACGAAAAAGCCGCCGGGTTGCCCCGACGGCTTCTGTTACCTGAGATTTTTTACCGTCCCGCTTACTGCGCGGCGGTCGTCATGTCCGCCAGCATCGGCTCGGCGACTTCCACACCGGAGGCCTTGCGGCGCTCGTCGATGATGAGTTCGTCGCGCGAGGTGGCGATGCGCCGGATCTGGCTCATCGTGCCGCCGGTACCGGCCGGGATCAGCCGGCCGACGATGACGTTTTCCTTCAAGCCCTGCAGCATGTCGGTCTTGCCGGCAACCGCGGCTTCCGTCAGCACCCTGGTCGTCTCCTGGAAGGAGGCGGCCGAGATGAAGGACGGCGTCTGCAGCGATGCCTTGGTGATGCCGAGCAGCACCGGCTGGCCTTCGGCCGGCTTCTTGCCGTCCTCGACCAGACGCTCGTTGACCTCTTCCAGTTCGATCACGTCGACGTGGTCGCCCGGGATGTAGGTCGAGTCGCCCTGCACCGTGATCTCGACCTTCTGCAGCATCTGGCGAACGATCACCTCGATATGCTTGTCGTTGATCGACACGCCCTGCAGGCGGTAGACTTCCTGGATCTCGTTGACGAGGTAGGAGGCAAGTGCCTCCACGCCCTTGATCGCCAGGATGTCGTGCGGCGCCGGATTGCCGTCGAGGATGTAGTCGCCTTTCTCGATGACGTCGCCGTCCTGGAGATGGAACGGCTTGCCCTTCGGGATCAGGTACTCGACCGGCTCGAGCGTCGAGTCGTGCGGCTCGATGATGATGCGGCGCTTGTTCTTGTAGTCGCGGCCGAAGCGGATCGTGCCATCGATCTCGGCGATGATGGCGTGATCCTTCGGACGACGTGCCTCGAACAGTTCGGCAACACGCGGCAGACCGCCGGTGATGTCCTTGGTCTTGGCGCTTTCCATCGGGATACGCGCCAAGACGTCGCCGGGGCGAACCTGGGCACCCGGCTCGACCGAGAGAATGGCCTCGACCGAGAGCAGGAAGCGGGCATCGCCGCCCTTCGACAGCTTGCCGACCTTGCCCTTGGAGTCCAGGATGGCAATCGCGGGCTTGAGGTCGTTGCCGCGCGGCGTCGAACGCCAGTCGATGACCTCACGCTTGGTGATGCCGGTCGACTCGTCGGCCGTTTCCTGAACGGAAATGCCGTCGACCAGATCCTCATACGACACCTTGCCCTCGATTTCAGTGAGGACAGGACGGGTATAGGGATCCCACTCGGCGATACGCTGACCGCGCTTCACCTTGTCGCCATCGTCCACGAAGATGCGTGAACCATAGGTGACACGGTGCGTCGCGCGCTCCTTGCCGGCTTCGTCGAGGATCAGCACCGCCATGTTGCGGCCCATGACCATCTGCTGGCCGTCCGAGTTGCGCACCACGTTGCGGTTGCGGATCTCGACCTTGCCCTCATAGGAGGCTTCAAGGAACGAGCTATCCACCACCTGCGCGGTACCGCCCATGTGGAAGGTACGCATGGTGAGCTGCGTGCCCGGCTCGCCGATCGACTGCGCCGCGATGACGCCGACGGCTTCGCCCTGGTTGACCGGGGTGCCGCGGGCCAGATCGCGTCCGTAGCAGACCGCGCAGACGCCGATCCTGACTTCGCAGGTCAGGGCCGAGCGGATGCGGACCGACTGCACGCCGGCCTTTTCGATCTGCTCGACGTCACGCTCGTCCATCAGCGTTCCGGCCTTGACCAGAACCTCGCCCGACACCGGATGGGTGATGTCGTCGAGCGATGTACGGCCCAGCACCCGCTGGCCAACCGAGGCGACGACCTGACCGGCATCGACGATCGGCTGCATGGTGAGGCCCTTGTCGGTGCCACAATCCACGGAGTTGACGATGCAGTCCTGCGCCACGTCGACCAGACGACGGGTGAGGTAACCCGAGTTCGCCGTCTTCAAGGCGGTGTCGGCCAGACCCTTGCGGGCGCCGTGGGTCGAGTTGAAGTACTCGAGCACGGTCAGGCCTTCCTTGAAGTTCGAGATGATCGGCGTCTCGATGATTTCACCCGACGGCTTGGCCATCAGGCCGCGCATGCCGGCGAGTTGGCGCATCTGGGTGGGCGAGCCACGCGCACCGGAGTGCGACATCATGTAGATCGAGTTCATCGGCTTCTGACGGCCATTGTCCTCGAACTCGACCGCCTTGATGCGGGCCATCATTTCGTCGGCGACCTTTTCCGAGCACTTGGCCCAGGCGTCGACGACCTTGTTGTACTTCTCGCCCTGTGTGATCAGGCCGTCATTGTACTGCTGCTCGTATTCCTTGGCCAAGGCCTCGGTGTCCGACACCAACTTGATCTTGGTGTCCGGGATCAGCATGTCGTCCTTGCCGAACGAGATGCCGGCACGGCACGCATGAGCAAAGCCGAGCGCCATGATGCGATCGCAGAAAATGACCGTCTCCTTCTGACCGCAATGGCGGTAGACGGTGTCGATCATCTTGGAGATGTTCTTCTTGGTCATCTCCTGGTTGGCGGTCTCGTAAGGCACATTGACGTTCTTCGGCAGAAGCTCGCCGATGATCATGCGGCCAGGCGTGGTGTCATGGATCTTCGACACAACCTTGCCTTCGGCGTCGACCGTGCGGAAGCGGCCCTTGATCTTGGCGTGCAAGGTCACAGCCTTGGTCTCGAGCGCGTGCTGGAGTTCGCCCATGTCGGCAAACACCATGCCCTCGCCCGGCTCGTTCTGGTTGACGATCGAGAGGTAGTAGAGACCCAGAACCATGTCCTGCGACGGCACTATGATCGGCGCGCCGGAGGCCGGGTGCAGGATGTTGTTGGTCGACATCATCAGCACGCGGGCTTCCAACTGCGCTTCCAGCGACAGCGGCACGTGAACGGCCATCTGGTCGCCGTCGAAGTCGGCGTTGAAGGCCGTGCAGACCAGCGGGTGAAGCTGGATCGCCTTGCCTTCGATCAGGATCGGCTCGAACGCCTGGATGCCGAGGCGGTGCAGCGTCGGCGCGCGGTTCAAGAGAACCGGATGCTCGCGGATGACCTCGTCGAGGATATCCCAGACTTCCGGACGCTCCTTCTCGACCAGCTTCTTCGCCTGCTTGACTGTCGAGGAGTAACCCTTGGCGTCGAGGCGGGCGTAGATGAAGGGCTTGAACAGTTCGAGCGCCATCTTCTTCGGCAGGCCGCACTGATGCAGCTTGAGCTCCGGACCGGTGACGATGACCGAGCGGCCGGAATAGTCGACGCGCTTGCCGAGCAGGTTCTGACGGAACCGGCCCTGCTTGCCCTTGAGCATGTCGGACAGCGACTTCAGCGGACGCTTGTTGGCGCCGGTGATGACACGGCCGCGACGGCCGTTGTCGAACAGCGCATCGACGGCTTCCTGCAGCATGCGCTTTTCATTGCGCACGATGATGCCTGGCGCGCGCAGCTCGATCAGCCGCTTCAGGCGGTTGTTGCGGTTGATCACGCGGCGATAGAGATCGTTCAGGTCCGATGTCGCGAAGCGTCCACCATCCAGGGGAACCAGCGGGCGCAGGTCCGGCGGGATCACCGGAACGACCTTCATTATCATCCATTCCGGACGATTGCCGGACTCCATGAAGTTCTCGACGACCTTGAGCCGCTTCAGATACTTCTTCTGCTTCAGCTCGGACGTGGTCGAAGCCAGTTCCGAACGCAGGTCGCCGGCGATCTTCTCCAGGTCCATGCCGGCCAGAAGGTCATGAATGGCCTCGGCGCCGATCATGGCGGTGAAGGAATCCTCGCCATATTCGTCGACGGCGATCATGTACTCTTCCTCGCTGAGCAGCTGGTGCTCCTTCAGCGCGGTGAGGCCGGGCTCGGTGACGATGTAGTTCTCGAAGTAAAGGACGCGCTCGATGTCCTTCAGCGTCATGTCGAGCAGCGTGCCGATGCGCGAGGGCAGCGACTTCAGGAACCAGATATGGGCGACGGGTGCCGCCAGCTCGATATGGCCCATGCGCTCGCGGCGAACGCGCGACAGCGTGACTTCGACGCCGCACTTCTCGCAGATGACGCCCTTGTACTTCATGCGCTTGTACTTGCCGCACAGGCATTCATAGTCCTTGATCGGGCCAAAAATGCGCGCGCAGAACAGACCGTCACGCTCCGGCTTGAAGGTGCGGTAGTTGATGGTCTCCGGCTTCTTGATCTCGCCGAACGACCAGGACAGAATCTTCTCAGGGCTGGCAAGCGAAATCCGGATGGAATCGAACACCTGCGCAGGCGCCTGCGGATTGAAGAGATTCATGACCTCTTGGTTCATGCCGTTCTCCTTTTCGGGGTCCTCGAAAACCCCTTGCATCTAACGCGGGCCGAATGCCCGCTGAGTGGTCGGCCCACCGGCCGTCGAATTTCGTGGACGCGCCGCGGCATTCCGCGACGCGCCATAGCCTTTACTCGGCTGCGTCCGGCAGTCGAACCGGAGCTTCGTCGAGCTTGGTGTTCTCCAGCTCGACATTGAGGCCAAGCGACCGCATTTCCTTGACGAGCACGTTGAAGCTCTCGGGAATGCCTGCCTCGAACGTGTCGTCGCCACGCACGATCGCCTCGTAGACCTTGGTGCGGCCGGCGACGTCGTCCGACTTCACCGTCAGCATCTCCTGCAGCGTGTAGGCGGCGCCGTAGGCTTCCAGCGCCCAGACCTCCATTTCGCCGAAGCGCTGGCCACCAAACTGCGCCTTGCCGCCCAGCGGCTGCTGGGTGACGAGCGAGTACGGGCCGATCGAACGCGCGTGGATCTTGTCGTCCACCAGGTGGTGAAGCTTGAGCATGTAGATATAGCCCATCGTCACCTTGCGATCGAACGGCTCGCCGGTGCGGCCGTCATAGAGCTGCGACTGACCGCTGGTGTGCAGGCCCGCCTGCTCCAGCATGATGTTGATGTCAGCCTCATGCGCGCCGTCGAACACCGGGGTCGCGATGGAGACGCCGCGGCGCATCTGCTCGCTGAGGCGAACGATGCTCTCGTCGTCATATTCGCGGACCGGCTCGTTGCGGTCGTTGGACGGCATGAAGCTTTCCAACGTCTTGCGCAGCGGCTTGATGTCGCCGGCAGCCTTATACGTGTCGATCAGCTCGCCGATCTTCCTGCCCATGCCGGCACAAGCCCAGCCCAGATGCGTTTCCAGGATCTGGCCGACATTCATGCGGCTCGGCACACCCAGCGGGTTGAGCACGATGTCGGCATGCGTGCCGTCCTCGAGGAAAGGCATGTCCTCGACCGGAACGATGCGCGACACGACACCCTTGTTGCCGTGACGGCCGGCCATCTTGTCGCCGGGCTGCATCTTGCGCTTCACCGCCACGAAGACCTTGACCATCTTCATGACGCCCGGAGGCATTTCGTCGCCGCGCTGCACCTTCTCGACCTTGTCCATGAAGCGCTGTTCGAGCGCCTTCTTGGAGTCGTCGTACTGGCCACGCAGGGCTTCCAGTTCGCTCTGGAGCTTCTCGTTCTCCACCGCGAACTGCCACCACTGCGAACGCGGATACTCGTCGAGCGTGTCCTTGGACAGCGTCGAGCCCTTCTTGAAGCCCTTCGGTCCAGCGATCGCTTCCTTGCCGACGAGAACGTCGGAAAGACGCGCATAGACGTTGCGATCCAGGATCGCCTGCTCGTCGTCACGGTCCTTGGCGAGGCGTTCGATCTCCTCGCGCTCGATCGCCATGGCGCGCTCGTCCTTCTCCACACCGTGGCGGTTGAACACGCGCACCTCGACGACCGTGCCGAAGGTACCCGGAGGCATGCGCATCGAAGTGTCGCGCACGTCGGAAGCCTTTTCACCGAAGATGGCGCGCAGAAGCTTCTCTTCCGGCGTCATCGGGCTTTCGCCCTTCGGCGTGATCTTGCCGACCAGGATATCGCCGGGCTGAACTTCCGCACCGATGTAGACGATGCCGGCTTCGTCGAGGTTCTTCAGCGCTTCTTCCGAGACGTTCGGGATGTCGCGCGTGATTTCCTCCGGACCGAGCTTGGTATCGCGGGCCATGACCTCGAACTCCTCGATGTGGATCGAGGTGAAGACGTCGTCGGCAACGATACGCTCGGAGAGCAGGATCGAATCCTCGTAGTTGTAGCCGTTCCACGGCATGAACGCGACCAGCACGTTCCGGCCGAGCGCCAGATCACCGAGCTCGGTCGACGGACCGTCGGCGATGATGTCGCCCTTGTTGACCCGGTCGCCCATGCGCACCAGCGGACGCTGATTGATGCAGGTGTTCTGGTTCGAACGCTGGAACTTCATCAGCCGGTAGATGTCGACGCCGGACTTGCCCGGGTCGAGATCCTCGGTGGCGCGGATAACGATACGCGTAGCGTCCACCTGGTCGACGATGCCGCCGCGGCGGGCGCCGATGGCGGCGCCCGAGTCACGGGCGACGATCGGCTCCATGCCGGTGCCGACGAACGGCGCCTCGGCGCGCACCAGCGGCACGGCCTGACGCTGCATGTTCGAGCCCATCAGAGCGCGGTTGGCGTCGTCGTTCTCGAGGAACGGGATGAGCGCCGCGGCAACAGACACCATCTGCTTGGGCGACACGTCCATCAGGTCGACGTTTTCGCGCGGTGCCATCATCACTTCGCCGGCGCTGCGGCAAATGACGAACTCGTCGACGAAGCCGCCGTTCTTGTCGAGCTCGGCGTTGGCCTGCGCGACATGGTGCTTGGCCTCTTCCATCGCCGAGAGATAGACGACGTCATTGGTCAGCTTGCCGTCGACGATCTTGCGGTACGGGCTTTCGATGAAGCCGTACTTGTTGACGCGCGCGAAGGTCGCCAGCGAGTTGATCAGACCGATATTCGGGCCTTCCGGTGTCTCGATCGGGCAGATGCGGCCGTAATGCGTCGGGTGCACGTCGCGCACTTCGAAGCCGGCACGCTCGCGGGTCAGACCGCCCGGTCCAAGCGCCGAGAGACGACGCTTGTGGGTGATCTCCGACAGCGGATTGGTCTGGTCCATGAACTGCGAGAGCTGCGAGGAACCGAAGAACTCGCGCACGGCGGCGGCCGCCGGCTTGGCGTTGATCAGGTCCTGCGGCATGACCGTGTCGATCTCGATCGAGGACATGCGTTCCTTGATCGCCCGCTCCATGCGAAGCAGGCCGACGCGGTACTGGTTCTCCATCAGTTCGCCGACCGAACGCACGCGGCGGTTGCCGAGATTGTCGATGTCGTCGATCTCGCCCTTGCCGTCACGCAGTTCGACCAGCGTCCTGACCACGGCCAGGATGTCGTCCTTGCGCAGCACGCGCACGGTGTCCTCGGCCTTGAGCTCGAGGCGCATGTTCATCTTGACGCGGCCGACGGCGGACAGGTCGTAGCGCTCGCTGTCGAAGAACAGCGAGTTGAACATGGCTTCGGCGGTCTCGAGCGTCGGCGGCTCGCCCGGGCGCATGACACGGTAGATGTCGAACAGCGCGTCCTGGCGGCTCTCGTTCTTGTCGACGGCGAGCGTGTTGCGGATATAGGCGCCGACATTGACATGGTCGATGTCGAGGACCTGGATCTCCTGCTCGCCAGTGCCGAGCAGCACCTTGAGCGTCTTGTCGTCGATCTCGTCGCCGGCCTCGAGGAAAATCTCGCCGGTGGCGTAGTTGACGATGTCCTCAGCCAGGTAGTTGCCCAGCAGATCCTCGTCGGTCGCCTTGATCGCCTTGAGACCCTTCTCGCCGAGCTGACGCGCCTGGCGGGCGGTGATCTTCTTGCCCGCCTCGACGACGATCTCGCCGGTGTCGGCGTCGACAAGGTCGCCGACGGCTTTGAGGCCGCGGAAACGCTCGACGTTGAACGGAATGCGCCAATGGTCGCCGGCGCGCTTGTAGGTGATCTTGTTGTAGAAGGTCGACAGGATCTCCTCGCCGTCCATGCCGAGCGCCATCAGCAGCGACGTCACGGGGATCTTGCGGCGACGATCGATGCGGGCGTGCACGACGTCCTTGGAATCGAACTCGATGTCGAGCCACGAGCCACGGTAGGGGATGACGCGGGCGGCAAACAGAAGCTTGCCCGACGAGTGCGACTTGCCCTTGTCGTGGTCGAAGAAGACGCCCGGCGAGCGGTGCATCTGCGAGACGATGACGCGCTCGGTGCCGTTGACGATGAAGGTGCCGTTCAAGGTCATGAGCGGCATGTCGCCCATGTAGACGTCCTGCTCCTTGATGTCCTTGATCGACTTGGCACCGGTATCCTCGTCGATATCGAACACGATGAGGCGCAGCGTCACCTTCAGCGGCGCGGCATAGGTCAGGTCGCGCTGGCGGCATTCGTCAACGTCGAATTTCGGTCCTTCGAACTCGTACTTCACGAACTCCAGCATGGAGGAGCCGGAAAAATCGGAGATCGGGAAGACCGACTTGAAAACAGCCTGCAGCCCTTCGTCCGGACGTCCGCCCTTGGGCTCGTCCACCATCAGGAACTGGTCATAGGATGCCTTCTGAACCTCGATGAGGTTCGGCATCTCCGCAACTTCCGGGATCTTTCCGAAGAACTTGCGTACGCGTCTGCGGCCATTGAAAGTCTGGGTCTGGGCCATCGTCGCTCCTTAGCTCTAAACTCGGGACGAACCTCGCCGCGGTTCGTCTTGCATACTTAGCCACCTGGGCGGCGGCTCTCTGTCTGTTCTCCGGCCGCCTTTCCAATTGCTTGGCGGCTACCGGCTAAAACGGGAGAAAACCCGTTTCCTGAAGGCCGGTTTACGGCCCTCAGGAAAGAGGTTTTCGTACATCTCGCGTCACGCAGCCTCCCTGGTCACCCAAGGGAGTGGCGGGCGGCGCGAGGCCGCCCGCCGCTTGATACGCTTACTTCAGGTCGACCTTGGCGCCGGCTGCTTCCAGCTGGGCCTTGAACTTGTCGGCGTCGGCCTTGGAAACGCCTTCCTTGACCGGCTTCGGAGCCGCTTCGACCAGGTCCTTGGCTTCCTTGAGGCCAAGGCCGGTGATGGCGCGGACTTCCTTGATGACGTTGATCTTCTGAGCGCCGGCGTCGGTGAGGACGACGTCGAATTCCGTCTTTTCCTCGACGGGGGCAGCAGCAGCGGCAGCGCCGCCAGCAGCGGCAACCGCGACCGGAGCGGCAGCCGAAACGCCCCACTTTTCTTCCAGAAGCTTCGACAGCTCAGCCGCCTCGAGGACGGTCAGCTTCGAAAGGTCGTCTACGATCTTTGCGAGATCAGCCATTGTTGTATTCCTTCGTTAGGTTCGAACGTGTGTTTTTGATAGCGAGGAACGGCCTCATGCCGCCTCGTCCTTCCGGGCGTAAGCGCCGATGACGCGCGCGACCGAGGCCGCTGGCGCATTGACGATCTGGGCGATCCGGGTTGCCGGCGTGGCGATCATGCCAACCAGCCTGGCGCGCAGCTCATCCAGCGACGGAAGTGTGGCGAGTGCCTTCACACCGTCGGCGTTGAGCGAGGTGGTGCCCATTGCGCCGCCGAGAATGACGAGCTTGTCATTCCCCTTGGCGAAATCGGACGCGACCTTCGGCGCCGCAATCGGATCCTCCGAATAGGCGATCAGCGTCTGTCCCTTGAACAGGTCGATGATCGATGCGGAGTCCGTGCCCTGAAGAGCGATCTTGGCGAGACGGTTCTTCGCGACTTTAACGGTGCCACCGGCGGCGCGCATTTTCGACCGAAGGTCGTTCATTTGCGCGACGGTGATACCGGCATAGTGGGCCACGACGACTGAACCTGCGCCCGAAAACGCATCATTCAGGCCCGTGACGAGTTCGCGTTTTTCCGCTCTGTCCACTGCCTATCTCCAGTTGACCCCAGTCCTGTTGATGGGAACATTCCCATTTTCGAGGACAGGCGTCGGGTTGCCTTTTGCCGGCCGGGCCATCCAGTAACGGATCTCCCGAACGACGCTCGAGGATCCTGCCCCCTTTCGCCACATCGACGGACAAGCCGGCGATGCGCAGACAAAAGGCAAACACGGTTCGAACCTTTCATTGGAGCTTGTTGCTCCGTTGTCCGGTTTTCACCCGTCTCATGCAGGCCCACATGAATTAAGGCCCTCCTCTTGAATCAAGATTTGGGCCGCCCGCAATCTCGGACAGGATGTCCGGAAGCCTTCCGGCTTCCGGTACCGGGCCCAGGATAAATCCAAGGCCCGGAATTCAGTCACGGACCGGCCTTCGAGCGGCCGATCCAAATGGTCCAATCAGGACGCGGCGAGCGTCGAGACGTCGAGCTTGAGGCCCGGGCCCATCGTCGAGGTGACAGACACCTTCTTGACGTAGTTGCCCTTGGCGCCAGTCGGCTTTGCCTTGGTCACCGCATCGGCGAAGGCACGGACGTTCTCTTCCAGCGCCTTGACGTCGAACGAGACCTTGCCGACGCCGGCATGAACGATGCCGGCCTTTTCGACGCGGAACTCGACCGCGCCGCCCTTCGAGGCCTTGACGGCCGCGGCGACGTCGGTGGTGACGGTGCCGACCTTCGGGTTCGGCATCATGCCGCGCGGGCCGAGCACCTTACCGAGACGGCCGACGAGCGGCATCATGTCCGGCGTGGCGATGCAGCGATCGAAATCGATCGTGCCCTTCTGGACGATGTCGACCAGATCCTCGGCACCGACGATGTCGGCGCCGGCGGCCTTGGCCTCTTCAGCCTTGTCGCCACGGGCGAACACGGCGACGCGGACCGAGCGGCCGGTGCCGTTCGGCAGGTTGACCACGCCGCGGACCATCTGGTCGGCATGACGCGGGTCGACGCCGAGGTTCATGGCGACTTCGATGGTCTCGTCGAACTTGACCGAGGAACGATCCTTGAGCAGCTTCAGCGCATCACCGAGCGCGTAAGCCTTGTTGGGATCGATGCCTTCACGGGTCTTCGATACACGCTTTGCAATCTTTGCCATGATCTTAGCCCACCACTTCCAGACCCATCGAGCGGGCGGAGCCCTCGACCATACGCATGGCCGCTTCGACGTCGTTCGCGTTCAGATCCTTCATCTTGGCGGTCGCGATTTCGCGAACCTTGTCGCGCGAAACGGTACCAGCCTTGACCTTGCCCGGTTCCTTCGAGCCCGACTTCAGGTTCGCGGCCTTCTTCAGGAAGTAGCTCACCGGTGGCGTCTTCATGACGAAGGTGAACGACTTGTCCTGGTAATAGGTGATGACGACCGGAACCGGCGATCCCTTTTCCATTTCCTGGGTCTGCGCGTTGAACGCCTTGCAGAACTCCATGATGTTGATGCCACGCTGACCAAGCGCCGGGCCGATCGGGGGCGACGGCGTAGCCGATCCCGCGGAGACCTGGAGCTTGAGCTGGCCTGCAATTTTCTTAGCCATCTCTTTTCCTGCCTTTGTCTATGCCGGCCCCACGATCTGGGAAACACCGGCGGTTGCAGTCTGGTGGTGCGGTTCTTGCGGCCGGCTAAAGCCGCCTTCGCCTCCCACCGTTCTCGAGGCCGCGCGCTGCCGCACCGCCTCCCCTGATCGCCAGACCGGCATCAGGGATTTCGGATCAGCCCTTTTCGACCTGTCCGAATTCCAGATCGACAGGCACGGCGCGCCCGAAGATCGAAACTTCCACCTTGAGCCGCGCCCGCTCCTCGTCCACTTCCTGGACGAAACCGTTGAACGACGCGAAGGGGCCATCCGAAACGCGGATCGCCTCGCCGATCTCGAAGGTGACCGAGGGCTTCGGCCGCTCGACGCCTTCCTGCACCTGGTTCAGGATGCGCTGCGCTTCCGCCTCGGTGATCGGCACCGGCTTGGAATCTCCAAGGAAACCGGTGACCTTCGGCGTGTTCTTGACCAGCGAGAACACGGCGTCGGTCAAGTTGGCCTTCAGAAGCACATAGCCCGGGAAGAACTTGCGCTCGGCGTCGACCTTGCGGCCGCGACGAACCTCGACGACCTTCTCGGTCGGCACCACGATCTGCTCGATATCGGCAGACAGGCCCTTCTGCTTGGCCTTGTTCTCGATGTCCTCGGCGACCTTCTTCTCGAAGTTCGAATAGGCGTGGACGATGTACCAGCGCGTAGCCATTTTTACGACTTCTCCGTAATCGCCGGACTTAACGTCCAATGCCCAGAATCTGCTCGACCGCGAGGCCCATGAGCTGATCGGCGGTGAAGAAGAAGATCATCGCGATCACAGCGAAGGCCAGGACCATGATCGTCGAGATCATCGTCTCGCGGCGAGACGGCCAAGTCACCTTGGCTGTCTCCGCGCGAACCTGCTGGAGAAAGACGAAAGGATTTGTGGTTTTCGAAGCCATATGCCGCCTGTGTTCAAGACCCGTTGGCCGGGCCCCCTGGATGATCCCGCTGGCCGGGACGTGCCGCCTGAGCCCAATCTCGCGCCGAATCAGCGCAATCATTTCGCCCATGCAAATCAGACGCGTAAAGCCGGCTTCCCAGCTTCACGCGTCGCGTGTCTGTTTCGTCTACATAAAACCGATTCTTGATCCACGCAAGTGGCAAGTGCCCGCTTTATGACCAAACGCCGCCTCGGAACCATCCAGTCGTTCCCTCCCGGCTATGGCGCCTTTATGCCCCAATCGGCCCAATATGGCAAGCGGGTCGCCGATTTTCAAAGGCCGCCCGAAAAAAATCGTTGTACTGCCATCTTGGAAAAATGGCACGGGCAGCAGGGCTCGAACCTACGACCTGCGGTTTTGGAGACCGCCGCTCTACCAACTGAGCTATGCCCGTACACGCGCGCCTCGGCGCAGCAGGGGCTTCCTAAAAGCTTCCGCACGCTCTGTAAAGAGCGGTTTGCAGCAAACATGCCTTAACCCTGCGCCAGAAATCGGGATAGTCGACGACCAGCCCATCGGCACCGATCTCCAGCTCCCGCCAGAAGTCGCTGGCGCGCGATTCATAGAGGTATCGCCTGCCCTCTTCGAGGCATGTGTAACGCTGCGGGTTGCACACGACCGCGCCAGCGCACGATCCTGGCATCTTGCGGCATCGATCATCCACCTCCCCGGTAACCGGAAGCTACTTTGCGTCCGGCACCCGGTACGGCCCGCCAGGCACGCCCCAGTCCCAGGCCGGCATCGGTTCGGTCTCGGGATCGCAGGTCTCGCCGAGATTGGAATTCATCTTGGCCAGCCGCGATCCCCATTCGACATAGCCCATGAAGGCTGAACGGAATTCGGGATCGTCCGGCAGGCCGACCTCATCCGCCGCGTCGGCGAGAAGATTGATCCAGCGGCGGCGCTGCTCCTCGGTCAAATGCTTGCCCAGGTGGTGCATGACCATTTCGCGGTGGCCGCCAAATTCCTCGCTGTAGGTTTTCGGTCCACCGAAGACCTCGCCGATGAAGGCCGCGACGTGGGCGGGGTGATCCGGCGACATGTGCTTGAACACCGGGCCAACGACCGGATCTCGTGCCACCTTGTCGTAGAAGGTTTGCGTCAGCCGGTTCAGTGCCTCGCTGCCGCCGGCCCATTCGTAGAGTGTCGGAACGTCCTGGCTCATTTCGCTTCCTCTGTCCGGCCCCCGAAACGATGGTGACGATGACGATAGCGGAAATACCGAGGACGGCTCAACCTGCCTCGATGGCCAGTCCGGACGCTACAGCTTCGCGTGCGCGTCGGCCTCGGCGTTGGCTGACGGCATGACCCGGCAGTTGTCCGGCTTCGGCGCCGACTTGCAGATGGTGGCGCCGGTCAACTCGTCCGCGGACTGGCGCCCGGTCGCCAACCCGAATTTCAGCATTGTGTCCTGATCGAGCTGTCGTTGGCTCGTGGAGAGTTGCATGGCCGCAAACAGGCCGGGCCCGATCGTCATCTCCTTGAGATAGGCCTTGATCTTCTGCGGCTGATCAAGCGAACCCACGCTGAGGCGTACATCCGGCCCGACGAGGCGCCTGGCGCCGGCAGCAACCATGATCGGGCAGGCAGAAGCGCATTCGGCCCCTGAATCGATGGTGAGACCGGTGTGGACGCCATCCTTGGCCAGGCAATTCGCCGAGGGTTCACAGTCGACGAAATCGGTGCGGGCGACGACCACGTCGAGCTTGCGTTCGCGGATCAGCCTGCCGGCGGCAAGCGCGCCCTCGACGTCGCCGCCTTGCGAACTGATCACGATCGGCAGCCTCCGCCCGCCCGCGGCATCGAGTGCAGCGCGCAGCCACTCTGGCGTGTCGCCGGTGATCGTGCCTTCCGCCGATATCCATTCCGGACAGTCGGGATTGCAAAGCGGGTTGCTGCCGCGCACGATGATAAAGCGCATTTCCGAGCCCTTCGGCGGCTCGGTCCCGGTTGGTTGAGGAGGAGTGTTGGCCTCGACGGTCGGGACGTCGGCCCGCCTCGCGTCCTTGTTACCCGGCATCTCCCGGCAGTTCGCCGGCACTGGATTTGCCTCGCAGACGGTTCCGGCGGTGAAGAGATCGACGGAATCAAGGGAGGTGACGAGATTCATCCCGAGCATGTCTTCCAGAACCAGCTGATGGATTTCGCTGGCCGGCGTGTTCTTCATCGTTTCAAGCACACCATCGCCTATTCCCATCTCCTTCAGATAGGCTGAGAGCCGCTCCTCAACCGCCTTGCTCATTTCGTAGGTCTTGTAGCTGCCTGCGTCCTTCCGGCTGATCACTTTGGTGCTAATGATCTTCTTCTTGCCGTTCACGATCCGGTAGGTGGTCCGGTACAGCAACTTCTCCCGCTGGTAGGTGGTAGTGATCTGGTGGACGCCGAGATAGGCGAAATCCCCGACCACGCGCCGGATACCGCCAGAAAACATCAGCGGGCAGGCCGAATTGCACATGGCGCCACTGTCATAAGCCATGCCGAGATAGTCGACACCCTTGCCCGCATTGCAGTCCCTGATCTCCGGCGCGCAACCGGAAAGCGCCGTCGTGCCGACGGCTATATCGAGCTTGTTCTCGCGGATCATCTGACCTAGCGCCAGCGCAGCGTCGACATTGCCGCCGGGAGAGTTGACGACGACTGGCAGTTGTCGGCCTTTGAGCATCCTGAGCGCGCGCTTGAACAGCGCCGGCGTGTCCGCCTCTATGGTGCCTTCCGCCGAAATCCATTCCGGGCAATTTGGTTCGCAACCGGGGGCGCTGCTGCGCACGACGACAAAACGCATCGACGGAATCATGTCCGATGTCTCGTCTCCGGCATGCGCTGCAAAGGAGACCAGCCCCGTGGCGACCGCAAGCGCGATGCTGACCAGCGCTCGCCACCACCATGCATTCCTGTCCAAACGGCGCCTTGGAACCACTGTTGGCAAAGCCCCCTCTATGCAACCTATACTAGTTGCAGCCATGGCGCTTGCAACAGTTTTGAACCAACCCTCGCAATACTTGCGCTGCCAAGCGCACGAAAAAGGGCGGCCCGAAGACCGCCCTTTTCTTGTCGATCCGGCAGAAGCCGGTCTCGATTATTCCTTGATGGTGACGACGATGCCGGCACCGACGGTGCGGCCGCCTTCACGGATGGCGAAGCGCAGCTTCTCTTCCATGGCGATCGGCACGATCAGCTCGACATCGACCGTGATGTTGTCGCCAGGCATCACCATCTCGGTGCCTTCCGGCAGCGACACGATGCCGGTCACGTCGGTCGTGCGGAAGTAGAACTGCGGACGGTAGTTGGTGAAGAACGGCGTGTGACGGCCACCTTCGTCCTTGGTCAGGATGTAGGCTTCGGCCACGAACTTCTTGTGCGGCTTCACCGTGCCGGGCTTGGCCAGAACCTGGCCGCGCTCGACACCTTCACGGTCGACACCGCGCAGCAGCGCGCCGATGTTGTCGCCAGCCTGGCCCTGGTCGAGCAGCTTGCGGAACATTTCGACACCCGTGCAGGTCGTCTTGGTCGTCGGACGGATGCCGATGATTTCCAGCTCCTCGCCGACCTTGACCACGCCGCGCTCGACGCGGCCGGTCACGACCGTGCCACGGCCCGAGATCGAGAACACGTCCTCGATCGGCATCAGGAACGGCTTGTCGAGCGGACGAACCGGGGTCGGGATGTAGGCGTCGACCTGAGCCATCAGCTCGCGGATTGCGTCCTCGCCGATCGTCTTGTTCGAATCCTCGAGCGCTGCCAGCGCCGAACCCTTGACGATCGGAATGTCGTCGCCGGGGAATTCGTTCTTCGACAGCAATTCGCGAACCTCGAGCTCGACCAGTTCGAGCAGCTCGGCATCGTCGACCTGGTCGACCTTGTTCAGGAACACCACGATCGACGGCACGCCGACCTGACGGGCAAGCAGGATGTGCTCGCGGGTCTGCGGCATCGGGCCGTCGGCGGCCGACACCACCAGGATCGCGCCGTCCATCTGCGCGGCACCGGTGATCATGTTCTTCACATAGTCGGCGTGGCCGGGGCAGTCGACATGCGCGTAGTGGCGGTTGGCCGTCTCGTATTCGACGTGAGCCGTCGAGATCGTGATGCCGCGCGCCTTCTCTTCCGGCGCCGCGTCGATCTGGTCATAGCGCTTGTATTCGCCAAAATACTTGGTGATCGCAGCCGTCAGCGACGTCTTGCCATGGTCAACGTGACCAATCGTGCCGATGTTCACATGAGGCTTAGTGCGCTCGAATTTACCTTTTGCCATAGTCTCTTTCCTTGGACGGCCTGGACCTTCAGTTCAGTCGAATGCGGGGCGATTAACGAGAAAGGCCAAAAAACACAAGCGTCTTTTGGCCAAGCGCCATCTCACTCGGCCAGAACCCATGATCCGATTGCGGGGATATGGCGTTGATATAGGGAACCGCCGTTGAAAATGGAATGGGCGAAACCCTGGCGGAACGACGGGAGGATTCCGCAAGCCCGGGCATCCGTCACTGTCGGATTTGTTGGCGGTTCATGGCCCATTGCGGCGGCGATCCGCGTCTGATTTCCTGCGCCGATGCATTTCATCCCGACTGCCATTCGCGGCCCGCTGTTCATGATCGTCTCGACCGGGTCATATCTGGTCAACGACACGATGATGAAGCTCGCCACTGCCGGTTTGCCTTCCTACGAAGTGCTCTTCCTGCGTGGTGCCGCGGCAGCGCTATGGGGCTTTCCGCTGTTGTTTGCGCTCGGCTACGGCAAGCAGGTCCCGCTGATCTTCGACAAGCGGGTGCTGGGCAGAAACCTGCTCGAGCTGGCGGCGATCCTCTGTTACGTCGTCGCGCTCGCCAACATGCAGATCGCCGATTCCACCGCGCTGGGGCAGATAACACCGCTGCTGATGCTGGTCGGATCCTCGATCCTGTTCGGCGAGCGTATCGGCGGCCAGCGCATGGCGCTGATCGGGCTGGGCTTCATCGGCGCGCTGATGGTGGCGCAGCCGACCATGCAAGGCATTTCGGTCTACGCCTTGCTGGCGCTCGGCAACGCGACATTCGCCGCCGCCCGCGATCTGGCGGGCCGCAAGATCACCGCCGAAGTGCCAGGAATGATCGTGGCGATCTCGGCGGTCGTCGTGGTCCTGATCGGCGCCGGCGCCGCGCATCTGGTTTCCGAGCGCTGGGTGGCGCCGGAGGCGCACCACCTGCTGCTGATGGCGGGAGCCGGTTTCTTCCTGATCTTCGGCCACTTCTTCATCTTCATGGCCTATCGCATCGGGCCGACCGGAGCGGTAGCGCCGTTCTACTACTGCTTCACGGTCTGGGCCGTCATTTCGGGCCTGCTGGTGTTCGGGCAATTCCCCAATGCACTGGCGGTCTGCGGCATCCTGCTGGTCGTCTGCAGCGGGCTGACCATCGTGTCGCTGGATCAGCGCAAGCGTCGCCTGGCCGTGGTCGCCTGATCCGCGGCGGCGCACCGGCATTGTAGATTCCAAAGCCGTGGGCGCAGGCAGCACCGACGGCGGATTACCGCAATTCAGGATTCGGCAGAGCTGGTAATCTGCCGATCAAGTCTAAATCGTCCGCTTGCCGCTGAACTGATGGTAGGCCCAGAGGACAACGACCGCGCCGACCACGGCGACGATCAGGCTGTAGATATTGAGGCCTGTGACGCCCGAAGCACCGAAGGCGCTGAAGATCAGGCCCCCGACAATGGCACCGACGATGCCGAGCACGATATCCATGATCATGCCCTGACCGGTCTTGTTGACGATCTTGCTGCCGATGAAGCCGGCGATGACGCCGAGAATGATCCAGCTGATGATACCCATTTTTTCCTCTCCATCCCTCCGCCAACCGGACATTTTCATATGATTGTCAAAAGCTCAAGCCAGCTTGAAATTCCGCCCGAATGCGCCATTGTTGGCGACGGGCTGGGCTTGGTTGAAATGGAGGATCCACTATGGGACTTTTTGACAACGCCGTTCCCGGCGGCAACATCACCAAACCGCTGATGATCGCGCTCGGTGCGCTGCTGGTCGGAAAGATGCTGAGCGGCAGAAGTGCCGAACAGCCGGACCAGCCTCAAGCTCCCGCGCCGGCCGATCCCACACCCGTCGGAACCGCCTCGGGTGACGGCGGCCTGCTCGGCGGACTGGGCGGCCTGCTCGACAAGCTTAGGAATGCCGGCCATGGCAATGTCGCCGACTCCTGGGTCGGCACAGGGCAGAACCAGTCGATCAATGCCAATGAGCTGGGCAACGCGATCGGACCGCAGGTCATTCGCGAGATCTCCCAACGGACAGGGCTCGACGAGCAGGAACTGCTCAAGCAATTATCCGCGGCCCTGCCCGGCATCGTCGACAAGCTGACGCCGAACGGCCAGGTGCCGCAGCAGCACCAGGTCGCGTCAGCGTTCAACAGCTAGCGCGGCACGCCTCGATGCCTGAAACACTGCGCGCCTGCCGCGCAGTGTTTCAGCTTACCCATGTGTAGCTAAAAATCTGGAGCGGGTAGCGGGAATCGAACCCGCACCAAGAGCTTGGAAGGCTCATGTGATACCATTTCACCATACCCGCGCACGCAGGCCCTAGCTATTCGACAAGGTTCCGAAGGTCAAGAAGCCTCTCGCGATCCAAACCGATATTGCAGGCCAGGCTCGACGTCATTGTCCGATCAACGTCAAGCCAAACAGAACGACTAACCACAAGCCTGTCGCTGCTACCGCCAGCCGGGGCAAGATGCCCTCGCTGGTCAATTGCATGAACAAAATGGCGATGATCGCGGCCTTGGCCGCGGCGATCGCCAGGTTGAGCGCCGAATTCAATCCACTGAGGTCGAGGAACGACGAGCCGACCGTCAAAGCCAGCAAGGCCAGGAGCCCGAGATAGGCGAATGTAAGCTTGCGCATGTGGTTCATCGGTTGATCAGATAGAGAACGGGAAACAGGAAGACCCAGACGACATCGACGAAATGCCAGTAAAGCCCGATTGCCTGGACACGATGAGCGCGGCCGGCCTCCGCCGTGCGTGGCCAGAGCAGGAGCATGCCGGCAATCACGGCGATGCCGCATATCAGGTGCAGCGCATGCAGCGATGTCATGGCGAAATAGAGCGCGAAGAAGAACTCGGCATGCGCCGGATCTGGGCCTGGGAAGCTGAACGGCGCGCCAAGGACCGGCGCCAGGCCCTCCTCGAATTCCCTGCCGTACTCGATGGCCTTGACGAACAGAAAGACAATTCCAAGCAGGGCCGTGCAGATCAACGCGCAGACGGCCGGGCGCCAACGCCGGCTGGCCGTGAACATGTGAGCAAGCGCCATTGCGAAGCTGCTGGTCAAAAGAACAGCCGTGTTCAGCGTGCCGAGCGGCAGCGATAGATGTTGTGATGCAGCGGCGAATGCGGGTCCGTAGCTCGACCGTGCGAAGAAAAACACCAGCAGGATCGCGCCGAACAGCATCGCCTCGGAACCGATGAACACCCACATGCCGAACGTGTCGGCAGCCTTCTCGCGGGCCTTTGTATCGAAGGCGACACTTTCGGTACTCATCAGGCTTCGTCCTTGTGGGGACTGAATGTCTCGTGCTGCAACCCTTTCATCGCATAGTCATAAGCGGGCCGGCTGACGCTCGGCATGGTGTCGAAATTATGCGGCGGAGGTGGTGAAGCCGTCTGCCATTCGAGCCCGGTCGCGCTCCACGGGTTGGCGGGCGCTCGCGCACCTCGAAACATCGACCAGCCGAGATAGAACAACGGCATCAGGTAGCCCACCGCCAGCACCACCGCGCCAGCCGACGACAGGACATGCCAGAACTGAAATTCGGGCGGATAAGTGTGATACCGCCGTGGCATGCCGAGAAAACCGAGCACGAATTGTGGAAAGAAGGTCAGGTTGAAGCCAAGGAAGGTGACCGTCGCGGCGATGCGTCCCCAGGTCTCGGAATACATGCGGCCGGTCAGTTTCGGCCACCAGAAATGCAGCCCCGCCATGTAGGCCGTCACCATGCCGCCGACCATGATGTAGTGGAAATGCGCCACGACGAAGTAGGTGTCGTGGACATGGACATCGATGGCGAGCGCTGCCAGGAACAGCCCAGCCAGCCCCCCAAAAGTGAACAGCGCCAGGAAGAACAACGCATAGAGCATCGGCGTCTCGAAGCTGATTTCGCCCTTGCGCAGCGTCAGGCTCCAGTTGAACACTTTTATCGCCGAAGGGATGGCGACGCAGAACGACAGGAACGAGAACAGCACGCCGGCATAGGCCGATTGGCCGGAGACGAACATGTGGTGGCCCCAGACGAGGAACCCGAACACCGCGATTGCCATCGAGGACAAGGCGACGGCCTTGTAGCCAAACAATGGCCGGCGGCTGAAACAGGGCAACACCTCCGAGACCACGCCCATGCCGGGAAGGATCATGATGTACACGGCCGGATGCGAATAGAACCAGAACAGATGCTGGAACAGCAGCGGGTCGCCGCCAAGCGCCGGGTTGAAGATGCCGATGCCGAAGACCCGCTCGAGCACGATCAGGAGCAGCGAGGCGGCCAGTACGGGCGTTGCCAGCACCATCACCAGCGCGGTGGCGTACATCGTCCAGACGAAGATCGGCAGCCGGAACCAGGTCAGCCCCGGCGCGCGCAGCGTATGGATGGTGACGATGAAATTGATGCCGGTCATGATCGTCGAGAAACCGACGATGAAGACGCCAAGGGCCGCCATCGACACGAAACCATTGGCATAAAGCGTCGAGAGCGGCGTGTAGAAGGTCCAGCCGGTGTCGACGCCGCCGGCGAGCACCGAGGCCAGGGCAAAGGCACTGCCGAGGATGAACACATACCAGCTGGCGAGGTTGAGACGCGGAAAGGCGAGATCGCGAGCGCCGATCATCAATGGCAAAAGGAAATTGCCTAACGTCGCCGGGATCGACGGCACCAGGAAAAACCACACCATGATGATGCCGTGCAGGGAGAACAATCGGTTGTAGGTGTCGTCGGAGACGAGGTCGCCGGCAGGCGTGGCAAGCTCCACGCGCATCAGCACGGCAAAGGCGCCGCCGAGGAAGAAGAACGCCGTGAGCGACACCAGATAGAGCCAGGCGACGCGCTTGTGGTCGGTGGTCAACAGCCATGCGGCAGGACCGGCGCCCTCGCCAAGATAGCTCGAAGGCCTCAGCGCTTCGGTGCTCATTGGATCGCCTCGTTCTTGGTCGCCGCCCGCGGTGAAAGCGATTTGAGATAAGCGAGCAGCATCTGCATCTCGCCCTCGTCGACAATTCCATCGAAGCTCGGCATCACCGGATCGTACCCGGCGGCGATTTCCTTCTTCGGGTCGAGGATGGAATCGCGCAGATAGCGTTCGTCGGCGATGACGGTCTGCTGGTTGTCCAACGCCACCGGCCGTCCGAAGACCCCGGCGAGATCCGGCGCCCTCACCTTGCTGGACTTTTCATGGCAGCCGGAACAGCCGAGCGCCCGAAACAGTTTTTCACCATCTGCCGCGAGCGTGTCGCCCTTGCCCTGGTTTTCCAGCCATGTCGCATAATCTTCCAGCGGCATCACCGTTACCCAGCCGCCCATTTCCGAATGCTGGGTGCCGCAATATTGCGCGCAGAACAGATGATAGCGCCCCGGCTCGTCGGCGATGAACCAGACATGCGTGGTGCGGCCCGGCACGGCGTCCTGCTTGACCCGGAAGGCCGGTACGAAGAACGAGTGGATGACATCCTGCGATGCCAACGAGACGATCACCGCCTTGCCGACCGGCACATGCAGCTCGTTGATCTCGCGTTGGCCGCCGGGATGGCGGAACTCCCACATCCACTGCTTGCCGAGGCCGGCGATTTCGAGCGCATCGAGTGGCGGATGTTCGCGACGCAGGAACAGCACGGCGCCCCACCCGAAGATGACGAAGGCGATCAGCAGGCTCGCTACTGTCCAGGCCACCTCCAGGGGCAGGCTGCGCGCTCGCTCGCCGGTTCGTTCGGCCCTGGAGCCGGCGCGATATTTGATGGCATAGAAGACGACGAGGCTCGCCAGGAAGATCCCCAAGGCCGCGGTGAACGCCAGCAAGGCGTAGAACAACGTGTCGACGCTGCCGGCGATCGACGATGCCTCGGGCGGCGTGAAGGGAATGCCGAAGCTCAAACCCGCCTCCCCCGCGTCAGCATGAAAAGGCTGGCGCCGAGCACCAGCAGCATTGCCAGTCCCGCTATCTTCAGAACCGCCTGTATCGTCGAGGTGTACTGCCCTTTCGAGGTATCGAAGCCGGCGCAGAGCAGGAAGACATGGTCGGCGATCGATCCCAGCCGCCCTGCCGACGCCTCGACCAGAGCGAGCCGCAGATCGCGCGGCTCGAAGGTCAGCGCTGGCAGCACCTGCGCGATCCGCCCTTGCGGCGTCAGCGCGATGACGGCGATCGGATGGACGTATTGGGCGATGCGGTCACGCCGGTCGAAGGTGATGCCGGCCTCCGATGCAAGGTCGGCACCCGCGCCATCGGCGCTGGTCAGAAAACGCCAGGCCGACAAGCTGGCCTGACCGGCGGACCCCGCGACCTCGCTCCGGACGGAGGCCGCATCTCCGGCGGTTTCCGAAGGATCTATCGAGACGAAAAGCGCGTGATAGGTCGAAGGATCCAGGCCGGTCTTGTTCAGATCCGAGGCCACGGCCTGCTGTGTGACACCGCACAGGTTGGGACATTTGTCATAGCCGAAGATGACGAGCGCCGGCCGACCTTCGAGAATGCCCGATAACGGCGTCTGCTTGCCGGAGCTGTCTTGAAAAACCCGGTCGAGATCGAGTTGGGCGCCGATTTGCGGATCGAAAGACGGTCGCGCCGCGGCACTGGCGGCAGTTGGAAGAAGCAGCAAGAGTATCAGCAGCCCCAAACGCGTCATGGGCTCGCTCCCGTGGCCGGTGCGGCTTGGCTCGGCTGGCGCGCCTTGTCGTTTGGCTGCGCGGTGAATGATCCGGCGTGGCAATTGCTGGCCTGTGGCGCGCGTGGAACCTGGCCTTCGAGCAAGGCGCAATCCTTACCTGCCGAAGCGGCCGCGCCCGCCCAGTCCGGCAGACCTTGCGCCGCAACCAGCTTCATCGCGTCTTCGATTGGAATGCGCGCTATGCCGGCACCGCGGTCAACCCAGGCAAGCTTGCCGAGTTCCTCCTCTTCCTGTTTGCGGACTGCCGCGAGGTCGGCTCCCGGCAAGTGCTGTAGTGCGGGACCTGCTTGGCTGGCCTTCTCGGTATTCACCAAGGGCCTGTATGGCGCCGTATCGAAAATCAGCTTCAGCGCCAGCGCCGCAAGCGCCAGAAAGACCAGCAGGGCGATCCCAAAGAGCAGCAGGGTGCGTGGCCAGACATCACGCGTTTCGGGATGCAAGGCCTTAGCCACGGACCAGCCTCCTGCGCCACATAGCGATCCGATCCGGCCTCGCCCAGAGATAGAGGAAACACGCACACCACGCGCCACCCGCCCCTGCGAACGCCGCAAGGTCCGGCCAGGACAATTGCGCGCCGGCTGCCGACAGCGACGGGCGAACGCGCCAGACGACGTCGAGGAAATGTCCGGCAAGAACGGCCGCGCCGAGCCCCAGCAGGCCGCGATGGCTGCGTTTGACCGAGCGCATGAGGAAAGCGAAGAACGGCAAGACGAATTGCAGCGCGATCAACAACCAGAGCAGATATTGCCAGCCGTCCTGGCCACGAAGCACGTACCAGTGGATTTCTTCCGGCAGGTCGCCGGCCCAGACGATCAGCCACTGCATGAAGGAGAGGTAGGCCCACATCAGCATGAAGCCGAACAGCATATTGGCGACGTCTTCGCCAAGCGCCACGTCCTCCTCGCCACCCGGCATCGTCTCGACCGCGCGGCCGGCGGCCAACACGACCAGAGCCGATGCGCACGCGCCAACGACTTCGGCCGCCGCTTCGAGCATCGCGTAGATGGTCGACGTGAACTCCGGCCCGATCGATAGCATCCAGTCGATCGCAAGCATTGTTACGGCCAGGCCGTGGACGATGAGTCCGATCGCATAGCCGGTGGTGGTCCCCTGTCTCGATCTGTCGCCATCAGGCTCTGTCCAGCCGATGACGAGCCAAGCGAGCACCAGCCAGGCCAGTGCGCACGCCAGGAAGCGACCGACGAAGAATGGCACGTTGAGATAGGCGAGTTTCTGCCGCACCGCTTCCGGCAGTAACGCAGGGTCCGCTCCCGCCCAGGGAAAGACCAGATCGAGCCGCGCAAGGGTCGGCAGGAGCAACAGCAGCGCCACCGGCAGCGTCGCGACGATGGCGCGCAAGGGCGGACGCAGCACGTCGCCCCAGCGACCGCCGGTCAGGCCATGGACCATCAGGACAGTCATCGCGCCAAGCGGCAATCCGACAAGGAACAGGCACATCGTCAGCCAACCGGCAAACGTCGTGCGCGGATCGAGGAAAAGTCCGACACCGCAAAGCAGAAGCCCTGCGGCGGCCACCACGGCCAACGGCGCAAAATATCCATCGGGCCATGGGAGACCTCTCATCGCGCGGCCTCCGCGTCGAGTTTCGCGCGAAGGGTCTCCGGCAGCGCATCGGCGGGTGCATGGCGTGAATACTGCAAGGCCCTGATATAGGCGACGATCGCCCAGCGATCGGTCGGTGGCACCCGCGCGGCATAGGAGTACATCGCGCCATAGCCATTGGTGATCACATCGTAGAAATGACGATCGGCTGCCTTGCGCAGCGCGTCCTGATGATAGCTCGGCGGCGCCGGGAAACCGCGCTGGACCACCATGCCGTGACCGTCGCCGGTGCGGCCATGACAGGGAGAGCAGAAGATGTCGAAGCGTTGCTGCCCGCGCTGGAGCAGCGCCATGGTGACCGGGTACGGAAATTTGTCCGGCGTTGCCGCGATGTCGGCGTCGCGCGCCACGGCGCCTTCGACCGGCGTCCGGGCCGACATGCCGTCGGCGAATTGCTTGCTGGCGTCGAGCGGGTTGTAACGCGGTTGGTCGGCCATGTCCTGTTTGCAGCCGGCGAGCAGCAGGAGGAATGGCACAAGTAGCGTGCGCCGTTTCATGCCTCCACCTCCTCGACCGTCTCCGCGCCAAGCCGCGTCAGCTGTCCCTTGGTGACGCCCTTGCGGTATTTCGGATCGGCCGCTTCGACGAGCAGGTAGAACTTGCCGCCCCGCGCATAAGTGAAGGTCTTGGCATTGAAGACTGGATGGTAGTATCGCGGCAAACCGTTCGCCCAGAGCATGCCCACGAACCCGGCCAGGGCGGCGCCCAGGATGGCTGCCTCGAAGGCGATCACCGTAAAAGGCGGCCAGGAATGCAGCGGCCGGCCGCCGACATTGACGGGGTAGTCGATCTCGACCGAATAGAGTATCAGTGCGTAGACCAGCAGGCCGCCGGCAATGCCGCCCGCCAGCACGGCCCATGGCAGCCGAGTCCTTGGCATGCCCAAAATCCCGGCAAGGCCGCGCACCTCGAAGGGCGAGAACGCGTCCATGCGCCGGTAACCCTTGTCGCGCATCGTCCGTGCCGCTTGCGTCAGCGCATCGGGATCGGCGAATACCGCGATGACGCCATGCAGGCTCATGCGGCCCCGCTTTTCTCTTCGACCAGTTCCTCGACCTCGAAGATGGTGATCGCCGGCAGGATGCGGATGAACAGGAAGACCAGCGCGAAGAAGGTGCCGATCGAGCCGAACAGGATGCCGAAATCGAGCCAGGTCAGCGACTGTTCGCCCCAGGACGATGGCAGGTAATCGCGGCTCGGACCAGTCACCACGATGACGTAGCGCTCCAGCCACATGCCGATGTTGATGACGAGCGCGATCGAAAACAAAATCGGCATATTGAGCCGCACGCGGCGCAGCCAGAGCAGCTGCAGCGCGATGCAATTGCAAAACAGCATGATCCAGAACAATGGCGCGTAAGGACCAACGGCGCGCTGGACCATTATGGCGCGCTCATAAGGCTGCCCGGAATACCAGGCGAAGAATGCTTCCGACGCGTAGCCGTAGATGACGATCATGCCGGCCGCGATCATCAGCTTGGCGGCGTTCTCCATGTGGCGCAACGTGATCAGGTCTTCGACCGCGAAGGCCCAGCGCAAGGGAATGGCGATGGTCAGCACCATGGCAAAGCCGGAGAGCAGCGCGCCGGCGACGAAGTAAGGTGGGAAGATCGTCGAGTGATAACCCGGTGCGATGGCAAAGGTGAAGTCGAGCGCGACGATCGAATGCACCGAGACGACCAGCGGCGTGGCGAGCGCCGCCATCAGGAAATATACGGTCCGATAGCGCGCCCAGTGGAAGGCCGAGCCGCGCCAGCCAAGCGCCAGGATGCCGTAGAAGAGTTGCGCGGCGCGTGATCTGGCGCGGTCGCGCAGCACGCCGAGATCCGGCAGCAGGCCCATGTACCAGAACAGCAGCGAGACGGTGGCGTAAGTGGCGATCGCGGAAAAGTCCCATACCAGCGGACTGCGCCATTGCGGCCAGTGCATTTGCGTATTGGGCAAAGGCAGCAGCCAGTAGAAGAACCATGGCCGGCCGAGATGCAGGATCGGGTAGAGCCCGGCCATTGCCACGGCAAACAGCGTCATAGCTTCGGCGAAGCGGTTGATCGAGGCGCGCCAGGGCTGGCGCAGCAAAAGCAGCACCGCCGAGATCAGCGTGCCGGCGTGGCCGATGCCGATCCACCAGACGAAGCTGGAAATCATCGTGCCCCAGGCAACGGGGATGTTGATGCCGTAGGCGCCGACGCCGACCGAGATCAGATAGGTGATGGAATAGAGGAAAAGCAGTACCAAGGCGAAGCAGACGAAGAACGCGGCCCAAAAGAAGCGCGGCAGCCTGCCTTGCAGGACGATCGCGCTGATGCGGCCGCTGATCTCGGGGAAATCATGGTGGCCGCGCAGCACCGGTGCTCGCGGCTGGGCTTTTTCGGCTCTGGCGGCGACCGCTTCAGCCATCGCCGGTCTCCGCACCAGGTTTGCCGGCGATCCCGGCGTTCGAATTGCTGATCTTGCCGAGATAGGTTGTGCGCGGCCGCGTGTTCAGCTCTTCGAGAAGCGCATAGTTATGCGGCGCGGCTTTCTCGCGCGATACGTGAGAATCCTTCTTTTTTATATCCCCGAAGGTGATGGCCTGCGTCGGGCACGCCTGCTGGCAGGCGGTGACAACTTCGCCGTCGCCGATCTCACGGTTCTCGATCTGCGCGCGAATGCGCTTTTCGGCAATGCGCTGGACGCAATAGGTGCATTTTTCCATGACGCCGCGCGAACGCACGGTGACGTCAGGGTTCTGCACGGCCTGCCGTGGCCCCGCGCTGTCCTTGTCGAATTCCTGGTATTCGAGGAAATTGAAGCGACGCACCTTGTAGGGGCAGTTCTGCGAACAGTAGCGCGTGCCGATGCAGCGGTTGTAGACCTGCGCGTTCAGGCCGTCATGGGTATGGATCGTTGCGTTGACGGGACAGACGACCTCGCACGGCGCCTTCTCGCAATGCATGCAGGGCACCGGTTGGAAGAAGATGTCGGGGTCGTCGACAGCGCCGGCATAATAGCGGTCGATGCGCAGCCAATGCATCTCGTGACCGAGGGCGGCTTCATCCGGTCCGACGGTTGCGATGTTGTTCTCGGCCTGGCAAGCCGATACGCAAGCCATACAGCCGATGCAGGCCGAGAGGTCGATCGACATGCCCCAGGCTTCCTGGTCGTATTTCCAATCGGGGTACAGCGATTCCGTCGGCGTCGGCGGCACGCCTTCACGGACGAAATGCGGATTTTGCCTGAAGGCGTCGAGCGTCGCGTGTCGCACGATCGCCCTGCCCTCCATCGCCTGATGGTGCTGGGTCGTCACCACGCGCGCCGAACTGTCGCGCGCGGCCAAGACGAGGCCATCGGCAAACCAGGGAGCCTCGGCGGTACGCAGGGGGAAAGCATCGTAACCACCCGACAGCGCGGCGACCGAACCGACCTTGCGGCCAAAGCCGAGCGACAGCGTCACCGTGTCGTCGGGCTGTCCGGGCATGATCCAGACCGGCGCGTCCAGATCCTTGCCCCCTCGCGCCAGATTGACCATTTGCCTGTTTTCTAGTTCCAGGCGCTGCGCGGTCGCCGGTGAGATCAGTGCCGCATTGCCCCAGACAAGCTTGCTCAGCGGACGGGGCAGTTCCTGCAGCCACGATGAATTGGCGTGACGGCCATCGCGCAGCCAGGGGTCGGCCACGAAGCGGAGCTCCAGCCGATCGGCAACGGAGGCATGCGGCGTGGGACCGCCGATATCCGCCGGCATCGAGACGGCGACAGGAGCAGTGACGGTATTCGGCACGACACCATCGCGCAGTGCCTTTCGCCAAGCCGGCTCGTCCATGGCCGCCCATGTCGCGCGTACCAGGACCTGCATATCGGCATTGAACTCACCGCCGAGCGCCGCCAGCAGTTGATGCAGGCTCTTGCCGCCGAACAGAGGTTGGATCAGCGGCTGCACGATCGAGGCCGTGCCATCATACGCGCGGATATCGCTCCAGCTCTCCAATTCATGCGCGGCGGGAATGTGCCACTGCGCCAGAAATGCGGTCTCGTCGCGATAGAGCCCCCAGTGGAAGAGAAGCTTCAGCTTCAAAAAGGCCTTGCGTACATCGACGTCCGACGGCGCCGTATGCAAGGGATTGGAACCGAGCACCATGGCGCTGTCGACCGATCCGGTCGCGATGGCCTGGCAAAGCGCGGCAAGGTCGCCGTCGATCGGCATGGTGTCCGGCGGCTCGATGAAGTCCAGCGTATTGCCGATGGCTCCAAGTCTGGCATTCATGGCAAAGGCAACGGCATGGACAAACGGCGTGTGATGCGCGCCAGGCATCACCAGTGCGTTGCGGCCGGCGCTGCGGAGATCGTCGACAAGCGCGTTGATCCATTCCGGGCCGAAGGGTGACAAGCTGGCCGCATGCAGGTCGCCTTCCAGGGCAGCCTTGATTGCGACGGCAACGCCCTCGACGGCACTCGGTCTGACAGCACGGCGAAGATCCGCCGCCGCACCCGTGATTGTGGGTGTCGACTCGACGACGTAGAGACGGCTCATCGTGTCCGTCGATTGACGCACGCGCCGCCGCCCGGCGAAATCGCGGGCGTAGGCCAGACGCCCCGGCCCTTCGCCGAGGAAATCGGCATCAAGGCTGACGATCACATCGGCGCGGTCTAGATGGTAGATCGGCGTCAGCGGCCTGCCGAACAGCTTGGCCGTTGCCTGCTCGTTCGCGCTGGCTGCAAGCGGATCGTGCTTGAAGACGCGAAGTTTGGGATAGCGCTGCCTGAGCGATCCGATCTGCGCCTTGGTCGTCGGCGACGTTGTTGCCTCGATCAGCAGTGCCAAACCTTGTCCGCCCGAAGCGGCCAATCCGCCGGCAAGCTCCGCTATGTCCTTGAGAAAGTCGCCGTAACTCGCCGGCTCGCCTCGCCTTAGCGGCGTACGCGACCGTTCGGGATCGAACAGCGACAGCACCGCCGCCTGCATGATGGCGTCGGTAGCGCCGCGCGACGCCGGATGATCCGGATTGCCCTCGACCTTGGTCGGCCGGCCTTCATGGCTCTCGACAACCGCGCCGATACCGTAACCATCGCTGGAGAGTGCGGTCGCATAGTAGAGCGGCTTGCCTGGAATGATGTCTTCCGGCTGGCGCACGTAAGGCACGATGCGCTCCGCTTCGCTGCAGGCGGTCAGACCGGCCAGCGAAAGCGACGCGCCCATCAGCTTCAACAAGGTGCGCCGGTCGAGACTGAACGGCAGGCGTTCGGCGATCGCTGGAAATTCCGCCTCGACGAAGCGCCGGAACTCCGCCGTTTCGGCCAGTTCGTCCAGGCTCCGCCACGGCTCGCGTCCCGTCGCGGCCCGCCGCAATGCCGCTAGATCCGTGGCTGGGAACGGCTTGATGTCAGCGATGGCAGACATAGCAATCCGTCATCGTCTCGGGGTGGATATCAAGGATGCTGATCAGGGAACGCCTGACCTCTTCGATGTCCTGTGGCGGTTTCCAGTGCAGCTGAAAGACATCCTGCGGCGGACGGAGATTGGGACCGGGATCGCGATGACAGCCCAGGCACCATTCCATCGACAGCGAATGCGCGCGCTGCATCAGCGGCATCTCATCGACGTCGCCGTGGCAGGTCTCGCAGGCGACGCCCTTGGCGATATGGATGGAGTGGTTGAAGTAGACGAAATCCGGCACGGAATTGACGCGCTGCCATTGCAGCGGCTGACCTGAGGCAAGGCTTGCACGCACCGGTGCCAGCATGTCGGCATCGGTGAAGAGTTGCGAATGGCAGGTCATGCACACCTCTGTCGCCGGCAGTCCCGCCGAAGCCGACGTCTCGACGCCATTGTGGCAATAGCGGCAGTCCAGTCCGATATCGCCGACATGGTGCTTGTGACTGAACGGGACTGCCTGTGCCACGGGCCGGCCCACGCCGGTGATGAACCCCGAACGCAAAAGTGCCGTGCCGCCCATGGCCGCGAAAATCGCGAAGAAACAAAGTCCCCACAACACGAAGCGGGCAATTCCATTGGCATTGCTGGAAAAGACCTGCGGCATCCCCTCGCCGATTTGCATGTTTTTTGGATCGAGCGCCTAACGGCGGGGACGTGCCAAAGGTTCCGTAGGCGCGGAATGCTCACAAAATGGTGACGTTCGGGCGCTGCCGAAAACAGCAGCAAACCGCAACCATGCGCAATGGCGGGCGTTCGACATGATCACGATAAATGCCACGTGGAAATGTCGACATGACACACGCCAATCCAACCCCCCCCACTCTCACCCGCTCAGGTCTCGCCTTCTGGTGGTCAATGTTCATAGGCGTATTGCTGGTGATACTTGGCTTGCTGATCGGCGCAGGCGGCGCCTGGCTGATCGCGCTGGGCGGGTCTTGGTACTACCTGCCTGCCGGAGTGGCGCTCCTGGTCGCCGGGATTTTGCTTTTGAGTGGCAATGCCGCAGGCGTCTGGCTTTACGCCCTAACCTGGATAGCGACGCTTGCCTGGGCCTATTGGGAAGTGGGCATGGACGGCTGGGGGCTGATGCCCCGCGTGCTCGCCCCGACAATTGTCCTAATTTTCGTTCTGCTGACCTTGCCGGCCTTCAGCGCTGACCGCGCGAAGCGCGTTCGCGACGCTGCGTACGCGACCACATCCGCTGGCGTTGTCATTGTCGGCTGCGCAATCGGGCTCCATCATTTCACGCTTGCGGCACAATCGCAGGAAGCGATCGCTCCTGCCACGCCGCCAGTTGGAGGCGCGGTGGAAACCGCCCCGCCGGCTCAGGCCGACACCGCGATCCATCAGGCTGGATCGAATTGGTCTGTCTACGGCGGCTCGGAGCTGGCGACGCGGTATTCACCCCTCAAACAGATCACCGCCGGCAACGTGGCGAAGCTGACCAAGGTTTGGGATTTCCACACCGGCGACATGCCAAGCAAGGCGGCGGCCGACAAATACTCTCCGGAAAACACACCGCTTGAGGTCGACGGTCATCTCTTTGCCTGTTCGGCCAAGGGTATCGTCATCTCCGCCAATGCGGCGACCGGCAAGGAGGAGTGGCGATATGATCCGAAAGTGTCCGACGACGCCATTCCGTACGGCGCCAGCTGCCGCGGTGTCGCCTATTACGCCGCTCAGGGAGCAAACGCCGAGCAGCCATGCGCGACACGCATCCTGTGGGGCACGCTCGATGCCAGGTTGATCGCCATCGATGCCAGGACCGGCAAGGCATGCGGTGATTTCGGCCAGCAAGGCGTCGTAGACCTCACCCAGGGGCTCGGCAAGACGGTTCCCGGCTGGTACTCGGTGACCGCGCCGCCGACCATCGTGCGCGGCATAGCCGTGCTTGGCGCCCAGGTGAAGGACGGACAGGCTGAAAATGCCCCGTCGGGCGTGGTGCGCGGCTATGACGTGATATCAGGCAAACTGGTCTGGGCGTGGGACATGGGCCATCCCGACCGCACCGGCGCGCCGCCCCAAGGCGCCACTTATACGCGCGGCACGCCCAATATGTGGACCGTCGCGGCCGCCGATCCTCAGCTCGGCTATGTCTATTTGCCGCTCGGCAACGCCTCGGTCGACTATTACGGCGTGGATCGCAAGGACTTCGAAAATCAATACAACTCCTCGATCGTGGCGATCGACGTCGCCACAGGCAAGCCGGCCTGGCATTTCCAGACCGTTCATCACGACCTTTGGGATTACGACCTCGGCTCGCAGCCGACGCTCGTCGACTTCCCGACAGCTGATGGAAAAGTCGCCGCAATCATCGTGCCGAGCAAACAGGGCCAGATATACGTGCTCGACCGTAAGACCGGAAAATCGCTCTTCCCGGTCGAGGAGCGGCCGGTTCCGTCGGGTGGTGTCGAACCCGAAAAGCTGTCCAAGACGCAGCCCTACTCCGGCTATGCGCATCTCGACCAGCCGGTGCTGACCGAGAAGGACATGTGGGGCATGAGCCCGCTCGACCAGCTCTACTGCCGCATCCAGTTCCGACAGGCCTCCTACCAGGGCGAATATACGCCGCCGACCGTGGACAAGCCTTTCATCGAATATCCCGGCTACAATGGCGGTTCCGACTGGGGCAGCATCGCTGTCGATACCGATGACGGCATCCTGATCGCCAACTACAATGACATGCCCAACTACAACCAGCTGCTGCCGCGGGAAAAAGCCGATCAGATCGGTTTCAAGTCGATCGAGCAGGGCGGCGGTTCGCAGAAGGCCAAGGACATGGGCGATCCGCAGATGGGATCGCCCTATGCCATCGCCGTCAACGCGGGTTGGCGACTCTCGACGGGACTTTTGTGTTCCGAACCGCCTTATGGCCACATCCGCGCCATCGACCTGAAAACTGGCAAGACGCTGTGGGACAAGCCGCTTGGCGAGGCGGTCAAGAACGGCCCATTGGGCATCCCGTCCATGCTGCCGATCGACATCGGCACGCCGAACAATGGTGGGCCGCTCGTGACCGCGGGCGGGCTGATCTTCATTGCCGCGGCGACGGATGACAAGCTGCGCGCCATCGACATCAAGACTGGCAAGGTGGTTTGGCAAACAGACTTGCCGGCAGGCGGCCAGACCACGCCGATGACCTATGAAGTCGGCGGCCGGCAGTACGTCGTGATCGCACCTGGCGGCCACCACTTCATGGAGACGAAGGTCGGCGACGAGGTCATTGCTTACGCATTGCCCGCGGGCTGAGCCGGTCCTCAGGGAGCCTGAGGGCCTGGCTTGAGATGCTCTCGGCACGGTCATCCCACAGATGCCACCTGGCCCCGACAGCTTGTTGGCAGAGGAAGCCGAAGCGCGTAGTCGATGCCGTGCGCCGTCTATTCCGCCACTGCTCCGACATGAGGTGGCACGACAAGGTATCGGGCCGGCGCTATACCGCGCGCCACCGCGCCGTTTGCATCGCGCCAGCGAAGCCACCTTCCCGTCGCGGCCCTTGATCATCAGCTTATCAAATCGTCTATCCTGATCGGCAAGTCTCGAATGCGTTTGCCCGTAGCATGGTACACGGCGCTTGCCACGGCCGCCGCGGTCCCGACATTGCCTAGCTCCCCCAAGCCTTTGACGCCAGCCGGGTTGACGTCTAGGTCGACCTCGGGAACAAGGATGACGTCGACCTGTTTGATGTCGGCGTTGACCGGCACCAGATAGTCCTGCAGGTCACGATTGACGTAGCGGGCTTTGCGCCGGTCGATCTCCGTCGCCTCGTGAAGGGCTTGGCCGATACCCCAGATCATGCCGCCCATCAGTTGGCTGCGCGCGGTGCGCGTGTTCATGATGCGTCCCGCCGCAAAGGCACCGACGATGCGTGGCACCCGGATTTCGCGTGTGTAGCTGTTGACGCGCACTTCGACGAATTCAGCGCCAAAGGCGTATTTCACGGACTCCTTGTCCTGATCGCCGCCGTGGAATTCCGCCTGCCCGGCATAGAGTTTCTTCAGTGCTTCCGGCGTCGAACCCCTTGGTGCAAACTCGGCGTACTCCTCTATCGCGCCGACCTGCATCACGTTGAAGACATCCGACAGCCTGGCGGATTTGCCGCCGATTGCCACGATCTTCTCTTGCTCCATGTCCAGCTTGGCATTGCCGGAACCAGCCAATGGGCCATCTCCGGCGACGGCTGCCGCGAAAAGTTTTCCGCGCACCGCGTCGCAGGCCTTCAGAACCGCCGAGCAGACGCTCGCGGTCGAAATCGAGCCACCCGAGACCGGCGCCGGTGGCAGGGCGCTGTCGCCCATCTCGACGCTGACCTTGTCCATCCCTATCCCCAGACGTTCGGCGGCCATCTGTCCGGCGACGGTGCGCACACCGGTGCCAATCTCGTGCGAACCGCACTGGACGCGAACCTGTCCATCGGCGGTCAAGCGAACTCGGGCCGCGCATGGCGCGCTGGCCGTTGGATAGATGGCTGTCGCGCATCCCATGCCGACCAGCCAGTCGCCGTCGCGCATCGATCCGACCGCGGCGTCACGCTTCGACCAGCCAAAGGCTTCGGCGGCTTGGTCGTAGCATTTGACCAGCGACCGGCTGGAGAATGGCTTGCCTCCGATAGGCTCTTTTTCAGGCTCGTTGATGCGCCGAAACTCGACGGGATCCATGCCGAGCGCCACAGCCATTTCGTCCATGGCGTTCTCGAGCGCGTAGACGTACGGCGTCTCCGGCGGCGAGCGCATGTAGCCCGGTGTGTTGCGATCGGCATGGACGATAGAAACGTGAGTGAGCACGGAATCGTAGTTGTACATGCGACCGGTGGCTGACGTGCCGCCGACGACATAAGGGTCAGGGCGTGATGTAACCTCCCAGCCCTCGTGTCCGAACGCCGTGATGCGGCCGTCCTTGCCGGCGCCGATGCGGATTCGATGCCTGGTCTCGGCCCGGTAGGTCTGGGTGTTGAAAGCCTGCATGCGGCTGACGACGCAGCGTACCGGCCGTCCAACACGATGCGCGGCAACCGCGACAATTGCGGTGCGAGCCGTCATCGGTCCCTTGGAACCGAACGCGCCTCCGACATAAGGGCTGACAATCCGCACATTGGCAGGGTCGATCTTCAACTGCCGGGCAAGTTCGATTTTCCAGCCGGTGACATTCTGGCTTGGCTCATGGACGGTGAGTTGATCGCCTTGCCACATCGCCGTGGTCGAAAACAGTTCGATCGGATTGTGATGCTGGGTCGGCGTCGAATATTTTTGGTCGATCTTGACGGCTGCGGATGCATAGGCAGCGTCGAAGTCGCCGGCTTTGACATCCTCCTGCAACATCGGGCTCTTGCCGGCCGCCGGTTCCACCTTCACGCCTTCGGAATCGAAGCTGGCGCTTGGCGATTCGTCTTCGTAGTCGGCGCGGATCAACATCGACGCTTCCTCCGCCGCCTCGAATGTCTCGGCAACGACCAGGGCGATGATCTGGCCATCGTGGAAGATCGTCTTGTCGTGCAGGGGGGCGATGGAGCTTGCACCGGTGTTGCCAAATTTCGGCGTGTCTGTCTGATCCATGTCGCCATAGGTCACGATGTCCAGCACTCCTGGCACGGCCCTGGCGTCATCCGTATGGAGTTTGGAAACCTTGCCCCGAGCGATGCTGCTCGTGGCTAGAGCGCCATAAGCGACATTGGCCGTGGCGATGTCGGCCGGATAGCTGGCCTGCCCGGTAACCTTCAGCCTGCCGTCGATGCGGACGACCGGTTCGCCTTGGTTTTCTTTTGGAGCTGGAGCGGCTTGATTCATGGCTCAGACCTTCATGTCACGGGTCTCGAGCAGCGCTCGCACCAGCGTGCGCTTTCCGAGCGGTATCTTGAACGCGTTGTGTTCTCGTGGCTTGGCATCAGCGAATGCGGCTTCGGCAGCAGCCCTCGCGGCCTTGTCGTCGAGGGCATTGCCACGCAGCGCATCCTCCGCCGCCCTCGCGCGCCATGGCACCGTCGCGACGCCACCGAGTGCTATGCGCGCTTGCCTGACCGTGTCTCCGTCCATCTCCAGCGCCACCGCCGCCGAGGCCAGCGCAAATGCGTAGGATTCGCGATCGCGTATCTTCAGGTAGCGCGAGCGACGGCTCCATGCACCAAGCGGAACGTCGATGGCGACGATGACTTCATCGGCGGCCAGATCCGTCTCGATGTTGGGTGTGTCGCCGGGAAGCCGGTGCAGGCTGGCGAATGGGATCTTGCGCGGGCCACGCTGCCCCTCCACTTCGACGACGGCATCGAGTGCAATCAGCGCCTGCGCGAAATCACCGTGATAGGTCGCTATGCAGGCATCGCTGGTGCCGAGCACAGCATGCTGGCGGTTTATCCCTTCCATCGCCGCACAGCCGGAACCGGGCTCCCGCTTGTTGCACGGCCAGGAGGTTTCCCGAAAATACTCGCACCGCGTTCGTTGCAACACGTTGCCGGCAAGGCTGGCCATATTGCGAAGCTGGCCGCTAGCGGCGAATTTCAGGCTGTCGGCAAGGAGCGGGCAGCGGCGCCTGACGTCTTTGTTGTCGGCTGCCTCACCCATGCGAACCAGCGCACCGAAACGGATGGTGTCGTCGTCCGTTTTGATCTGCCGCAAAGCAGGCTCGGCAAGCTCGTTAAGGTCGAGCAGCCGCTCCGGCCGTGCGATACCCAGCTTCATGTAGTCGGCCAGATTGGTGCCGCCGGCGATGAACTGGGTGTCGGCCTGTGTTGGCGCACCATCGAGATGAGACGCCATGGCGATCGCCGCGGTGACGCTCGTTGGTCTTTCATAGAGGAAGGGACGCATCCTAGGCCCTCCTGATCTCGTCGCGCGCCTGGATGATCGCCGCGACGATGTTCGGATAGGCTGCGCACCGGCACAGATTGCCGCTCATATACTCCCGGATATCATCCTCCGAACCGGCATGGCCTTCGTCGATGCAACCGATGGCGGACATGATCTGGCCCGGCGTGCAGTAGCCACATTGAAAGGCATCATGGTCGACAAACGCCTGCTGCACCGGGTGCAGTTCGCCGTCGGCCGAAGCCAGGCCTTCGACAGTCGTGACCTCGCGGCCCTGGTTCATGACGGCAAAGCTCAGGCAGGATAGCACCCGCTTCCCATCGACAAGAACGGTGCAGGCACCGCACTGGCCGTGGTCGCAACCCTTCTTGGTGCCGGTCAGACCAACATGGTCACGTAGAGCGTCAAGCAGGCTCGTGCGATTGTCGAGTGCGAGGGTGTAGGCCTGCTTGTTGACCCGGAGCGAAATCGTCGACAGGTCGCGCGGCTCGACCGCTCTGGCAGGCGACGGCTCGGCGGCTTTTGTCGAGGTGGCCATGAGAGGCATTGCGGCTGCCGCCGTAACAGAACCCGTCATGAAGGTGCGTCTGCTCAGGCCGCTAGGGCTTGTGGGATTGGACATGGCTGGCTTTCCGGCTGGCTGGAGGCTCAAGCGGACGAAACTGTTCGCGGGAGGCAAAGTTCCCTCCTCACATCGCTGTGATCGTATCCTTTGCAGGACGGCCATGCGGAACTTCAGCCGCAAGGCCGTGGTTGTCCTCGATAGGTTCCAAGGAAGGAGGCGATCATGACCAATGATCGGAGCGATCGGCGAAGCGATCGGCTTGATGACGAAGGCCCTGTCTTTTCGGCTGAACAGGCGCGACAAGGTGAGATCATCCTGCGAACCCGCACACGCCGGATCATCTTCATCGCAGGGCTGGTCGGCATCGTGATCCTCATCACAGTGATCAGATTTGCCGTCGGTTGAACGGCTTTGGCTACGATCCCGACGAATGCCGCCGAGCCGGTTCGTCAGGAACTTTTGTGAAGAGCTGTCGTTGAATCGGTCGTTAAAGCGGTCGGCGCCTTCCCTGAAAGTTCTCCCCGTGGATGCAAAAACCGAGACTGAAGAACCAGACAAAGTCAGAGATGCGCGCGGCGTTTCGAGCAAGGCCGGACAGGATGCGTCGCCAAAACGCAGGGGCGATGTGGCGCAGCCTAACGCTCCGGAGCGCGAAGCGCGGGACAAGCAGGCGGATGAACAAAAGCCCAGCCTCCTAGGTTTCCCCCGGCGGCATCCTTACGTGGCCATTGCAATCTTGATCGTGATGTTGCTAGCCGCCGTGGCACTGATCATGTGGTGGCTGAATGCCCGCCAGTATGAATCGACCGACGACGCCTTTATCGACGCCCGCACGATAACTATCAGCGCCGAGATATCAGGACGGGTCACTGACCTTGCGGTGACCGACAACCAACCGGTCAAGGCGGGCGACGTCCTGTTGCGCATCGATGACAGCGACTATCGGGCCAGCCTTGAACAGGCCGATGCCGGCGTGGTTTCGGCGCAGGCCGACATTGTCGAACTAGGGGCTCAGATCGAAGCACAAAACGCAAAGATCGATGCGGCGCAGAAGCAGACGGCGGAGGCACAGGCCGCGCTCGATTTCGCCAAAGCCGAGGACCAGCGCAACCGTGAACTTCTGGCCAAGGGCACGGCCACCCAACAGCAGGCGCAGCAGGCCGCTTCGACGCTGCGCCAGGACCAGGCGGCTCTCGACAGCGCTCAAGCCAATGTAACTGCCGCCAGGAGCCAGGTCGCTGTTTTGCAGGCGCAGACCAAAAGCGCCGAAGCCAAGCTCAATCAGGCCAAGGCCAGCCAGGACCAGGCGAGGACCATGCTATCCCGCACAACCATCACCGCACCGGTCGCCGGGCGGGCAACCAGCATCTCGGTCGCCAACGGTACCTATACCCAGCCAGGCCAGGTGCTGATGATGTTTGTTCCGGACGAAGTCTGGGTGAAGGCCAACTTCAAGGAAACACAGCTCGATCTGATGCGGCCCGGACAGCCGGTCGACATCGAGATTGACGCCTATCCGGACAGATCTTTTCATGGCCGCGTCGACAGCATCCAGGCGGGTAGTGGCACCGCCTTCAGCCTGTTGCCGGCAGAAAACGCCACCGGCAACTTCGTCAAGGTGGTGCAGCGCGTACCCGTGAAGATCGTCTTCGACAAACCGCCCGGCGTGCTGCTGGGTCCGGGCCTGTCGGTGGTGCCGACGGTCAAGGTGCGATGACTGGCGAAATCTCCAGCGCCCAAAGCGAAAGCCGATCCGCCGCCGGCGGGCGCAATCCCTGGCTGATCGCAATCGTCGTCTCCATCGCCACCTTCATGCTGGTGCTGGACACTTCGATTGCCAACGTGGCCCTGCGCAACATCGCCGGCAGCCTGGCTGCCGGCATGGACGAGAGCACCTGGGTGATCACTACCTATCTGGTCGCGAATTCCGTGATCATCCCGGTCAGCGGCTGGTTGGCCAGCGTGATCGGGCGGAAGCGCTACTACATGCTTTGCGTGGCGACGTTCACCATCGCATCGCTGTTGTGCGGCCTCGCGCCCAATCTGGAAATGCTCATTTTCTTCAGGATCCTGCAGGGTCTCGGCGGCGGCGGCATGGCGCCGAGCGAACAATCCATCCTTGCCGATACCTTTCCGCCCGAGAAGCGTTCCCAGGCTTTTGCCCTTTATGGCATCGCCGTCATCGTCGCACCGACAGTCGGGCCGACCCTCGGCGGCTGGCTGACGGACCATTTCTCCTGGCACTGGATCTTCTTCATCAACGTGCCGTTCGGCATCATGTCGCTTGCCTTGGTGCAGTGGCTTCTCGTCGAGCCGGACGTGATCGAGCGCGAACGTCAGGAGCGGCTGAAGGGCGGCCTCAGAATAGATTGGGTCGGGTTCATCCTGGTCGCCACCGCTCTTGGCTGCTTGGAAATCTTCCTTGATGAGGGTCAGAGAAACGACTGGTTCGCATCGGGTTTCATCACGACTTTTGCAGTGATTTCGGCGATCTCGTTCCTGCTGCTCATCCCATGGGAGTTTAGTCACCGCGATCCGATCGTCGACGTGCGCCTGTTGTTCACCCGCCAGTTCGGCGCGTCGTTCCTGGTGATGATGGCTGTCGGAGCCGTGTTGTTCAGCACCACGCAGTTGATGCCGCAGCTGCAACAGACCGCCTTCGACTATACGGCCACCCTGTCGGGCCTTTCCATGATGCCCGGCGGCATCGCCATGCTGATCTTGATGCCGATTTCCGGATTTGCCGCCGGATTGGTGCAGCCCAAATATCTGATCATGATGGGCATGTCCGTTGTCGTGGTCGCCCTGTGGCACATGACGTCCCTCACCCCGGACGCCAGTTTCCGCTTCTTTGCCTTCGCGCGTATCTTCTTGATGATCGGCCTGCCGTTCCTGTTCATCCCCATTTCGACAGCGGCCTATGTCGGCCTCGCTCCGCAGAAGACCAACCAGGCGTCGGCGCTGATCAACGTCGCCCGCAACATCGGCGGGAGCATCGGCGTGTCATTGTCGAACACCGTGATCGCTCAAAACGCGCAGCTGCATCAATCGAACCTTGTCAGCCATACCGTGCAATCGTCACCTGCCTATCAGCAGCTGCTGCGTCAGGTGACGGATCACTTTGTCGCCCAAGGCTCGGGCATGCTTCAGGCCAAGCAGCAAGCCATCGGCTGGCTTGGGCAGTTGATCGCGCGCCAGGCTTCGCTGCTCGCCTACATCGACGTTTTTCGCTACTGCGCCATCGCGACGGCACTGTTTGTTCCCCTCGCCTTGCTGCTGCGGTCTCCAAAACCCGACGGACGCCAGCCGAAATAGCCGGCCCGCCCCGCCAACCTATTCCAGGACTTCCGCCGCCTGCCATTTTTCCCGGCAAGCATCGCAAGTCGCAAGCATTGAATGCTTGGCGAATGACCGGCAACGTCAGATCCAGTTCGAGAGAACCGTTTCCATCTCGACCGTCTCCACCTGCTGCGCGAACCGTTGGTGATAAACGGTCAACAGCGCGTCATGCGTTGCGTCGGATGAACTGCACAGCGCATCCGTAACAAGAACCACGCGATAGCCGAAATCGATCGCTCCGAGCACCGTGGCCAGAACGCACACGTCGGTTTCGCCGCCGGTGATAACCAGCGTGTCGATGTCGCGTTCGTTCAGAAAGGCCCTGAGGCGACCTTCGAACCAAGGCGAGTATATGTGCTTGTCGATGACTGCCGCTGGCGGGCAGTAAGTGACCAACGCCGGCAACAGGTCGACCATGTCGGAGCCAATATTTTCGATCGCCATCGAGGACCAGCGCTCATAATAGCGCTTCCATGTGCCGACGCCCTGCCCCGGCTTTTGCGCCGGCAGGAAGCGCGTGAAGACGGTCTGTGGCGCTCGTCTTTCGACCAGCCTCTCGATTTGAGGAAGGACACGGGTGATCCAGGGGGTCGCCCACTGCGACGGCTTGGCAAACAGCTTTTGCATATCGACACAAACATGCATGCATCGGTGCCCCAACGGACCATATGCCAGGCCCGGCATCGACATCGAAGATAATCCTATTCCGTGACATGTGGGGTGTGCCGTTTGTCCTCCACCGGGTCGACATCGATGCGCGCCTTTCGCGGATCGAAGGTGCCATGACCTGCAATGGCCAGCGCTGCCGTATCGGGCGTCTCGTATGCCCACATGAAGTCGTCGGCCGAGCTACCGACAGCATGGACCCGCCAGTAACTCGCATTCCCCTTGAGCGGTGAGCTGCTTGTGGTGTTGGTCTTTTCGAAAAGGTCGAAATAGATGTCCTCGAAGGGGATAAAGAACGTCGGCTCCTGTCCCTCTTCCCTGACGACCTTCGCGTGCTCGGTGGCTGCGACCACAGCATCGGAAAATCGCACGGTCACCGTCCCGGCAAACGGCTCTATGGTCAGTGGGCGAAAGTCGTGATCTGACGTTGCGACTGAAGTTTGCATCGGAATTCTCCCTGGCTATCGATTGATCGTTGGACTGCGTTTCGATCCATCGATGGAGACGAAATGCGCGGCGATGCATCAGGTTCCAGCTTGTGCGGTGAAGCCGAATGGACCGCCGAGCCAAGCAATTATCGGCTGCCGAAACTATCGAGAAAGCTCGCCAACAGCCGCGAAACCTCGTGTGGAGCCTCACGTGTCGGGAAGTGCCCGACCGCGTCCAGGACCACTCGTTTGTAGGGCGCCGTGAAATGCTCCTCCAGTCCTTCCGAGGATGCGGTCAGTACAACACGGTCATCGCCACCATGAAGCGTCAAAGTCGGCACCGTGATGATCTTGACCGATGTTTGCCGGCGGGCCAGCTCCGCGTAGCGCGGATCGGGCTCCGCCTCACCCCAGCGAACCCGATAGGAATGCAGCGTCACGTCCGGCCAATCCGGGTTGTCGAAGGATGCAGCCACTTCATCAAAAATGGCGTCGTCGAACCAGCCCAACGGGCTCCAGCTGTCCCATTGGAATCTGGCGAATTCCTTGCGGTTCTTTCGCACGAACTCGGCGCCGCGCGCTGTTGCCATGAACCATTGATACCAAAATGCTTTCGCCTGTTCAGGCGCCGGCGTTGCCGGTTTGCCGGGCTGCCAGCCAAGCGATAGCGCGGCACAGCAACTGATGCGATCGGGAAAGATCGAGGCCAGGAGGTAGGCGATCCGTGCTCCCCAGTCGTGACCGACGACCGCAAAGCGGCTGAGGCCAAGCGCGTCGGCAAAGTCCAGCACATCCTGCGCCATTGCGGCAATTTCGCCGGATCGCATGGTCTCTTTCGACAGGAACGATGTCTGCCCAAAACCTCGCAACCACGGCGAAAACGTCCGAAAGCCGGCCTCGTGGAGGACCGGCGAAATGCGCGCGTAAGTGGTCGCGTCGTCCGGCCAGCCATGCAGCAGGACGACCGGCGGACCGTCTTGCGGCCCACCACTGAGATAAGCGATGCGCAGCAGTGGCGTATCGCAAAATGAGACAAGGTTCATTTGCTCTCCGGCGCTGTAACCGGCTGGTCGCCGCCAGTCGTCGACTTGGGTCTGACATCCTGGTCAACCTGCGGATTCTTGTTGACGGAGTCGGTGTTGGCTTTCGTCGGTTGGGTGCTGTTATCACAGGCACCGAGCGCAAGAGCAGCAGCCAACACCAGAAGCGACAAGGATTTCTTCATCGAAACCTCCCCTGACTGATGGTCGACAACGAGGTTCCGCGAATTTGGTTGCCCGGGGCGCCCCCGATCAGCCATCCGCAAAAAGCGTTGCCGCAACGGCGATCGAGGTCAGGCTCGACATTGCAAGGCTTGCCCTGATGGCGTGCGACATCTCCCAGATATTCCGGAAATCTCTCCAATCACCATCTTGCTTCCGAGCGAATATGGAGAAAAACGCCGCGCCCGATCTCGACATGGCGACGTCCTTCACCCAGAAATTATTGACGGGATGCGTGACCAGCCAATAGGTCGCGTGTTGCGCCGCCAGGAAAAACAGCGACGCGAGCGTCCACCAGAACCGAGTACTTGCAGAAGGCGTCAAATAGAGCAGGATGGCAAGCGCGAGGATGCCTCCGATTTCGGAAAAACCGCCAATCGTGAAGCCGGGATAGTAGATCGTCTGCACTGCCTTGTAGGTCGCCTCTTTCAGGCGCATTTTGCCCGGTAGCTCCAATGCATGTGCAAGCGAGAGCGCCGTTGCGATTGCGACCAGCAGGAGCGTGAAAACCATCAAAACGCGCATGCTCTTACTCCATTAACCGCGCTCTTTCGCAACCGGCATGGAGTGGCCGTTGGCCGCCGCCGTAGCCCGCGGAACGCAGAGAAGTCATCGTGCAGCCGTTCGGCTTTGCCACGAGCACAGGGACTGATCGACAAGACGGGTCAGGTGGGGTCGCACCGCGCGCGGTTGCGAATGCGAACAGGTGACGATCCTCACCTAAGCCGCCCCGCGCGCGTCAGAACATGATCCTTTGCCTCAACCACGTAAGAAACCTGTTGCCGCCAATTGTCGCGCGGACCCGAGCGGCAGCCCACCGTGCTTTCATGGTAGAGCCTACGTGACAATCGCAAACGATGTCATGCAGTTGCCAGTCGTTCAGTTCGAAGAAGCGCTTGGCCTCGCCATAAGTGTCATCCCGAAGACCCAACGCGCGCAGCATCGGGTCTTCGAAGGCAACAGTAATTGCCGACCCTTCGCCGCGTGCGATGGCGCGTGCCTCCGGATGCATATGTTCGGTGCCTGTAAACGCGCCAAGGCATCGCTCGGGATTCTGATCGAGAAGTTCAGCCCATCGCGCGATGCGCTCATCCCGTGTCATTTCCGAATATGGCGCCGAGGGTTCAATCCTGGCGACGGCCTGTAGTTGGTCGAGTGTCTGGTGTTTCATGGTCAGCTCCTGTCGTGAAGGGGAGGAGTGCCCACCCCTTCAAGGGAATTACCGCGCGGCGGTACTTCGACAAGAGCGCGAAACCGGAAGAATTCGGCCCCACCGAATGCGTCTGGGCCGGATCACAAATGCGCTGACCGCGTTCACTCAATGGCGCGCTTTTCCACAGGCTCTGCCGACGGAGGAGCGGTCCAATAGCGGCCTAGCACCCCGGCGGTTGCCTTTATGGCATCCTACTTTTTGATAATGTTGCCGTCGCGCAGGTCGAATGCTTCGGCGTCGCGAGCCTGGCGGTAGAAATCGTCCTGCAATTCACCCCATTCGCCGAGGAAGGCACCGCAATTGCTGCAATAAATTGGCGTCGACTCCGTGGCGTCGTCGGGAATGTCCATCTGGATCGTCCCGCAAGCCTTGCAATCGAGTTTGTCGTCCAATTTGCGTGCCATTTTCCAATGATCGCGCATTTTCACACAGGAGCCAATTGTCGATTTCGTACGGAGCGGTACCTGCGATCGCCGTCAGCCACATTCTGGCCCGGTCCAAAAGCAGATCAAGCGATGATTCCGTGCGAGCGGCTCAGCCGGCAAGCTGACGTGCCAGATTGCCGAAAGCGCCGCGCACTTTCGGTCCGATATTTTTCGCGTTCAGGGCTTCCGGGCCGGCAGTGGTGGAGAGGGTTGGATTCGAACCAACGTAAGCTAAGCTAACGGATTTACAGTCCGTCCCCTTTAACCACTCGGGCACCTCTCCAATCTGCCACCGGAGCCATGCAACGAGGCATTCGCGCCAGTTCGGACCCGAGTTGTGTCTTCTCCGAAACCAGCGAAGCGCCTTATGGCGGCAAGGCCAGTGGGTGTCAACCGCGCAGGAAGGGTTTTTCGACGTTGTTCGCCGGCTGCGGCGACAGGGCGTATCCTTGGCCGGAGGAGACCGCTATAGAAGCCGGCCATGAGCAACAATTCCAACACCCCGAAAGACACCCACTACGCCAAGCTGCGCCGCGCCTTTCGCGACGAGAAAAGCGGCGGCGCGCCGGCGTTCAGGCCCCGCCAACCCGTGCCACCAGGCGAGAACGCCGGGGATGGCCTGGTGCGACTTTATGGCCTGCACACAGTGCGCGCGGCACTCGACAATCCGCGCCGTCGGATCAAGAAAATGCTGGTGACGCGCAATGCGGCCGAACGGCTCGAGATCGGCGATCTCGCCGCCCTGCGCTTCAAGGCTGAACTGGTCGAACCCAGGGACATCGACAAAGTCACCGGCTCGGACGCCGTGCATCAGGGCGTGCTGATCGAGGCGGAGCCGCTGAAGCCGAAGCGTCTCGACGCACTCGGCGACACCAGGCTGGTGCTGGTGCTCGACCAGGTCACCGACCCGCACAATGTCGGCGCCATCCTGCGCTCGGCGGTCGCTTTCGGCGCCGGAGCGCTGATTACCACGGCCCGCCATAGTCCGCAGGAATCCGGCGTGCTGGCGAAATCCGCCTCCGGCGCGCTGGAGCATATCGACCAGATCGAGGTGAGGAATCTCGCCGATGCGCTCGGCCAGTTGCACGAAGCCGGCTTCCAGACCATCGGGCTCGATTCGGACGGGCCGGCGGAACTCGAAACGAGTTTTGCTGGCGAGAAGATAGCCCTGGTCCTCGGCGCTGAAGGCAAGGGCCTGCGCCAGAAAACGCGCGAGACGGTGACGACGTTGGCCAGGCTCGACATGCCCGGCGCTATCCGCTCACTCAACGTGTCGAACGCAGCGGCGGTGAGCCTTTATGCAGCGCGGGCATTTCTGAAGCGTGGCTGATTGGAAGCGGCAAGCTTCCCGCCATGAATCAAAACGGGTTCCGGCGAACGCTTGCCGGAACCCGTTCCTGGGTTAAGACAAAAGTTTGCGGCTTGGGAACGTTATGCCGCCCTCTTCCGACCTATGCCGCTTTGCCTTTGCTTTCTTTTGCCTCCTTGCCGATCTCGAAATTCGCCATCCGCTCCAGCGCCCTCACCAGCGCCGAGTGATCCTCCTTGGCGCCACCGTTGGCGGCGCAGGAATTGAATAGCTGCTGGGTGGTCGATGTGTTGGGCAGCGACACGCCAAGCGCCTTTGCACCCTCCAGCGCCAGGTTCAAATCCTTCTGGTGCAGTTCGATGCGGAAACCCGGCGCGAAGGTGCGCTTGACCATGCGCTCGCCATGCACTTCGAGGATGCGTGACGCTGCCAGCCCGCCCATCAGCGCCTGCCTGACCTTGGCTGGATCGGCCCCGGCTTTCGATGCAAAAACAAGTGCTTCGGCGACGGCTTCAATGGTCAGCGCGACGACGATCTGATTGGCGACCTTGGTGGTCTGGCCGACACCGTTCGGCCCGACCAAGGTGATGTTCTTGCCCATCTTTTCGAAAACCGGTTTCGCACGATCGAACGCCTGTTCCTCGCCTCCGACCATGATGGTGAGGGATGCGGCCTTGGCGCCGACCTCGCCGCCCGAAACCGGCGCATCGAGATAGTCGCAACCGAGATCGTTGATCCTTTTTGCGAATTCCTTTGTCTCGATCGGCGAGATCGAGCTCATGTCGATAACGAGTTTGCCCTTGGAAAGGCCAGAGGCGACGCCGTTCTCACCGAACAGCACCTCGGCCACCTGTGGGGTATCCGGCACCATGGTGATGATGATGTCGGCGGCCTTGGCCACGGCGGCATGGCCGGTAACCGTCTTCAGGCCCTTGGCGACGAGATCAGCCGGCGGCTTGGAGCGATGGTCGCTGGCGATGACGCTGTAGCCGGCGTCGAGCAGATGCCCCGCCATGGGCGCGCCCATGATGCCGAGGCCGATGAAGCCGATGGTTTCCATGTGGTTTCTCCTGCAAGTTCTTTCGAATTCATCAAAAGTTGGCGCTGCCCCTCATCCGCCTGCCGGTGTCCAGCGGATAGATGGGTAACAGAATGAACCGGATACATAGGTAACAGTTTTCTCCCCCTAAGATGCGGTTGCC